>JAFUZY010000156.1 GCA_017476375.1 Eubacterium sp. | reverse complement strand
TGTATTTTGAATTCAGGCGTATATTTCCTTTGCTTTCCCATTTTATTTCCTCCTTTTCTTTATTATACAACAAAAAAATGAAAGCGAACACTTTTCGTGTCCACTTTCATTTTACACTTGCATTTTTGCTCAGTCGCTTTCTTTATAATTGGTCTAAAGCTCGGACAACTGGGGACTGTCCCCAGTTGTCCAAAAAGGAAAACAGACCGAAAGAGAAAGGGTCTGTTTGTAATGAAATATTGCCGTCGCAATATGAAATAATTTGCCTTAGCAAACTATGAAATATCTCGCATTGCTCGATATGAAATAAAATTAATCCTTCATACGCCTCAGGCGTATTTCATTGCTAAGCAATTTCATATTCTGAAAGAATATTTATTTAATCCGCAAGGATTAATTTAATTGGGAGAACCTCATTACGGAGGTTCTCCCATTTAGGCGGTTTTTTATAATTCTTGAATTATGTGGGGCTTTCTCGGGGCGATTCTTTTGTATTCAACATCGGGATAGCCGATTATCATACAGGTTACTGCCTTATGGCCCTTTGGAAGCTTCAGCATGGCTTTTATTTTTGGGTTAAGCTTTGTGCAGGCGCAGAAAAATCCGCTGTATAAAACGCCGAGTCCGAGGCTGTTTGCCTCGATTTCCATATATGCGCTTGCAAGCGTTCCGTTAACCGTGTTGTGCGCTGAAACAACAATAACGAGCGGCGCCTTTTTAAAAAAGAAACTATCATTTATCTCAGTGTTTTTAAGGCTTTTTGAAAACTTTGAGCCGATATTAACGCCCGCTCTGAAAAGCTTAACGCATTCCTTTTCAATCTCGTCTTTTTTTGAGCCGAGAATCGTAAAGGCAACATTCTGCGAATTGCTGCCAGTTGGGGCATATCTTCCGGCTTCAATAATTTTGTTTATTTTATCCTGTTCAACCGGAATATCCTTATACTGCCTTATCGTTCTTCTGCTCTTCATTGCCGAAAGAAGAGTGTCGCTGTCTATTTCCGTCATTGAGGTAACGGGAAGGCAGCCGCTTTTATCATATTCGGGCATATCAACGGCGCCTGTCGGGCAGATTGCAAAGCAATGGGCGCATTCAATGCAGCCTTCTCTGAGCTTTGCCTTGCCGTTATCAAGGAAAAGAGCCGAGGCAACGCAGTCTTTAACGCATTTTCCGCAGCCAACGCATTTGTTTTTATCAATAACAATTTTATCCATTTCTTTGTCCTTTCTTATATATTAAAAATCATATCAAGGTGGGGGATGTTTTCTTCAAGGTATTCGTCTGAAATTATTTTAAAACCGCATTTTTCATAGAAGGGAACAGCCTGTTTCTGAGCGGCAACAAGAATTTTTTTGCAGTTAAAAGCCCTCGGAATTTCGCTCTTTGCCTTTTCCATAAGCTGAGTGCCGAGTCCGTTTCGGTGAACAAGGGTTAAAACCCTTCCGATTTTAACCGTTTCATCATCATATTGAAAAGCACGAAGATATGCCGAAACCTTTTCTTCATCTTTGCAAAAGATATGAAGACTTTTGTAGTCAACGCCGTCGGGGTCTGCGCAGCAGATATGCTGTTCCTTAACAAAAATCTCTGCTCTTGACCTTAAAATTTCGTATACTTCCCTATTCGTCAGTTCGTTGAATTTTTTAAAATTCCAATTCATAAAATCACCCGAGGGCATTATATCATATTCTTTTAAATATGAAAACTATTTATTTTCTAAGTTGATATATTTGAGTTTATGTGATATAATTCAAAACGCTATACAGTTGTTTAAAAAAGGAAAGAGAAAATGATTAAACGCTTTATCTCGTATTATAAACCGCATATTTGGCTGTTCTCGGCTGATATGGCGGCGTCGGTTTTAATATCTCTTCTCGGAATGGTTTATCCCGTTATGACAAACAGGATGCTCAATGACTATATTCCAAACAAGGAATATAAATCAATCATAGTTGCAGGAGCGGCTGTTTTAGGGCTTTATATTGCAAGAATGCTGCTGCGATATTTTGTTCAGTATCAGGGGCATATGGTTGGAACAAGAATGCAGGCTCAGATGAGAACCGAGCTTTTCAGCCATCTTGAAAGACTGCCGTTTTCCTTCTTTGACGACCATGAAACAGGCGCTATAATGACAAGGATGACGAATGATTTGTTCGAGGTTGTTGAGCTTGCCCACCACGGTCCCGAAAACCTTTTAACAAGCTCGATTATGATAATTCTCAGCTTCGTCTATCTCTGCACAATCAATGTTTGGCTTACGCTTATTATTTTTGCCTGCGTTCCTTTTCTTGTTATTGTTTCATCCCACTATCGAAAAAGAATGCGCGATGCCTTTGCGGAAAGAAGAAAGAGCAACGCCGTAATAAATGCTTCTCTTGAAAGCTCGATAACCGGCGTTCGCGTAACCAAGGCATACACAAATGCGGATAAGGAGCTTGAAAAATTTGAAATCGGAAACGAAATGTTTACCGAAGCTTCAAGAAAATCTTATAAGGCGATGGGTAAATTTTTCTCATCAACTTCCTTTGTAACCGATGTTTTCAATGTTATTATTCTTATTGCCGGCGGTTTGTTTCTCTACGGCGGAAAAATCAATTTCGGCGAATATTCAACCTTCATCGTTTCGGTTAACCTATTCATTCAGCCTGTTCAGACCCTTGTCAATTTCACTGAACAGTGGCAAAACGGCGCAACCGGCTTCAAACGCTTCGTTGAAATTATGGATATTCCCGAAGAAGAGGACTCACCAAACGCCGTTGACCTCGGCACCGCCAAGGGCGATATTGAGCTTCGTGATATTTGCTTTTCATATACCGAAAACGATGAAAAAGGCGTTCTTGACCACATTTCATTAAAAATTCCCCGAGGAACAAAGCTTGCGCTTGTTGGTCCTTCGGGAGGCGGAAAAACAACAATCTGCCACCTTATCCCGAATTTCTATAAGCTTGATAAAAACGGCGGAAGCATTTTAATCGACGGAAAAGACATAAGAGAATTAACAATGGATTCCGTCAGAAAAAATATCGGAATTGTTCAGCAGGATGTGTTTCTTTTCTCGGGAACAATCCGCGATAATATTAAATACGGATGCCTCGACGCAAGCGAAGAACAGGTTATTGAGGCATCAAAAAATGCAAATATGCATGAATTCGTTATGAGTCTGCCCGACGGATACGACACTGAAATCGGCGAAAGAGGAATAAGGCTTTCGGGCGGTCAGAAGCAAAGAATTTCAATTGCCCGTGTTTTTCTCAAAAACCCTGCAATTCTTATTCTCGACGAAGCAACAAGCGCCCTTGATAACACAACCGAGGTTCTTATTCAGCAGGCGCTCGATGAGCTGTGCAGGGGCAGAACAACCCTCGTCGTTGCCCATAGGCTTTCAACGATAAGAAACGCCGATGAAATTGCGGTTGTAACCGAAGGAAGAATAACAGAAAGAGGAACCCACGAAGAGCTGATTGAAAAGAACGGAGCTTATAAAAAGCTCTATGATTTGCAGTTTAGGGAAGTGCGCTGAGCGAATTATGAATTATGAATTATGAATGATGAATTTCGGGCGGGACACCCGCACCCGATTATATAAATGCATAATGCAAAATGCAAAGTGCAAAATTTCGGGTCGCTGCGCTCCGATTATATTATCGGCGGAGGTATTTAAAGTTTCGAGCCCCGAGCCCCGAGTTCCGAGTTTCGGGCGGGACACCCGCACCCGATTATATTTCGGTGGACGAATAATGGTCGTTCCCTCCACAGCACACGGGGACAGGCGCT
>JAFUZY010000155.1 GCA_017476375.1 Eubacterium sp. | reverse complement strand
ATCGTCTGCCTTTTTTCGTGGTCGGGGTGACAGGTTTGAACCTGCGGAAGGATGCGGAGAACTCGGCGTCTTGCCGCCGAGGCTCGACAGAGAAACAGTCCGGGGGACTGTTTCGAAGCATCCTAGGTATGATGTCATCATTTCTTCAGCACAACTGTTGATGGGAATAAAAATAAATCCGCTATGAATACCTCGACCAAAACAACCGACCTACCGTTTGGTAGGACGGTCGTTTTCTTTTATGCAAGCCTTTAAGCGGTGTTTCACTGCAAGTTAACTGCAAAAAACACGGAACAGAGTTCCGTGTTAAGTCATTATTCAATATACTCATGCTTCGCAGGAGTGTAATTGTCAGATTTATATTTTTCTTTCTTTTCTTTGCTGACAGTTCTGCCCTCTGAATAATCAATCGGTTCTGTGCAGATAGCGTCTTTCAGTATTTCTTCAAGATGTTCATATTCCGAATGCTCGCCGAGGCTGGCAAGCACAAATGAATCACGCACATAACCGGCGCTTTCTGCCATCAGGTTTTGATTAAAATAATAGCCGTAATGTTCAATGAAGAAGGTCATCATCATAACGGTTGTTCTTGTGTTGCCCTCTCTGAACGGATGCACCTGCCAGAGTTTCGGGAACAGCCTTGCAATCTGTTTTGCAAAATTCTCCTTTGACAATGCAGCCCAATCAATCTCGTTAATCTTGCTGAAAGCGTTGTCCAAATCTCTTCCGATTTCCGTAACATTGGAATACCAAACACTTTGACCCGCAAGAAGTGTCTCACGCTTTTGAATATTGATTTTTCTGTATTCTCCTGCCCATTCGTAGACATCGCCGAAAAGGAACTTGTGGATATAACAAAAGCCGCCGGATGAAAAATCGTCAAATCCTTTTTCATACAGCAGCATCATATTAGCGCGGGAGAGTTCTGCCTCTGCCAAGTCAAGTTCTTTTTCGTCAGTGATACCAAGCAGATTTTTAAGTACTGTACTGTTTTCTATCAAGTACAAATCTTTCATTATGATACCTTCCTGTGTTTTGCAAGCAGCGCTGCTTTCATCTGTGCTCCCGTGATTTCGCCTTTTGCCCATTTTGCCGATAACTCTTTCGCATAAGCCGTTACGGGAACACCCTCTATATTGTTAAGCGTATCAGCAACCTTTACCGCTGCTGTTCTTTTAGTTTCAACGGGAGACATAGACTCACTTCCTTTTTATGAACTGATATTATTATATACCACTTTATCCCGACAATCAAGCATTAATGATATTATGTAACGCTTTTTATCCCTGAAATTGGTAGTTATGGAGAAACCCGCCTTAACGGATTATAAAAGACTTAATTTTCGCCCCACAGCCATTGTAAACGCTGTAAAGCTTTTGAACAACAGCAATTCCTATGTTTTTTATATTTGATTATATTTACTATACTTTACTCCGATTACAACTATTGACAAAAGAAAACTATATTTACAAATCTTAGCATATTGTCTATAATAATATCAAAGAACAATAGTGAAAGATAATGTTCAATATCTGTAATTGCTCGGAGAGACCGCTTTATGAATGAAAAAGAAAAGTATGCAAAAGAATGGAATGAAAGTGCAATCTATTTTTACAATAATAATTATTATGATATTTTATCTAGTAGATTACATAAGGATTCCCTTGTTTTAGAAATCGGTTGTGGTACAGGATTCAGCACTTTAGCTCTTTTAGAAGCTGGACACTCTGTAATTGCCGTTGATAATAATTTTCATTGCATTTCAAAAGCAAAAAGACTAATATCTTCAAAAGGTTTTTCAGTAAAAGATTCAGTAGCAAATTTAGAAAAAAACGAAGTGTGTTTTATTCAAGCGGATATCACCGAATCTGATTTTGAGTCTACTGTTTTGCCGAGTATTAATTGTGATATTGTAATATGTTGGAATATTGGAACGGCATGGAGTGAAAAAATGATTAAAAATCTTATTCCTAAAATGAGAATGTTTAATTATCCACTAAATCTGTTCTATGAAAGCCCAGAATCTGCATATTGTGAATTGGTAATATGGCACTCATGTAAAATAGCAAAAGCAAAAAAATGTCCCATCTATATTGTTGATAGAGGCGTTAAGAGAATCAATCGTTATAATGATACATATTATTGCAAACTGAAAAAAGAGTTTTTATTTAAAAAGATAAAGTATTATCATAATGACGCAAAAACACTTTCCAAAGGAGGAAGACAATTAATAACAAGTGGGGTAATAAATACGGAATCTGAATTACCAATTGTTTTAATCTCTGTTATAATGTCAAATTAAAGATTAGTATTATATGCATTAATTATGATTTCTTTTTGTCTTATTTGACAACCATTTGTATTAATAGGTTAATTTATTATTAATAATTATAACGTTTATATCGGTAGGTAAAATATGAAAGATGTTAACATTAAACACAAACAGCACTATGTTTTTCAAGCATATCTTGAAAAATGGTCAAATAATAAGCAAATATGGTGCTGCCGCAAGGACAAAATATTCTTAACTAATATTATTAATGTTGCACAGGAACGAGATTTTTATAGAATAAAAGAATTGAATTCCGAAGAAGAAAAATTTATTTCTCTTTTTCTTTTTAATCAGCCAAAAGATGTTAGAGAGGCTGTAACAAAGCATATACAGTTACTTCACAAACAACTAATGTGGAAAGAGCTATCCGATACATTTATAAATAATATTAGTTTTTGTATTGAAGATAATCAGGCAAAAACTGAATTAAATAAAGTAATAGAAAATCTTCGAAAAATTGCAGATTCAGGTGTAAATGATTTGGTTGAAAACATATACAGCGATGATGAGGGAAAAGCGATAGTTTATTTAAACCAGATAATAAATGAAGATTTAAGCTTTTTCTATAGCCCGGATTCAGACGACTGCTTTCGTGACTCAAAACAAAGATTCATTCATTTTTTATGTACACAGCATTTCAGAACAAAATCAGCTCGAGTTAGATGGGAAAATGGTATGAGTGAATCTTTTAACGAGGAAATACTAAACAAGCTGGGAGTTGACTATTCGCAGCTTCGTCCAAATCACCTCGCATATTATGTATTTTGGTATGTTGAAAATCATGTTGCGGATATGCTATACAATAATGCGCATCTTTCCCTAATAATCAACAATACCGAAGAACCCTTTATAACTTCAGATCAACCCATTATCAATATAAAAGCAAATTACCAATCAATTAATGATACGCCTGATGAATTAATATTTTATTACCCAATTTCTCCGAAATATGCAATATTGCTCAATGATAATAGCACAGATAGCAGAATAATTGCTTTAGATAAAGATGTAGAGTATTACAACACAAAAATCACCAAGTCTGCGTTAGAAAACATCTTTGCCAATGATAAAGCATTATTTGAAAAGTACCATTTTTAAAATAACAATCAGTAGTTAAGATTAATTAAGTAACTAAGTTATATTTTAATAATAGTTATTTTTAATCGGCGAATCCATTTTTTCTTAAAAATAGTATATGCTTAAATTAATAATTACGTGGACAAAACTGTAACTGTAGTTTGTCGACAACATCAAATTTAATTAATGCTATTATTGATGATCGGGGAAATACGGTTAGACCTAGATTTTAGGTCTAACCGTATTATGTTTAGCATCGTGGGTTTTTGCGAACTTCATTCGTGACGCAAAGGTGTTAACGCTTAATTCTGTGTGTAACTTGTCCCAGTACTCTGCATATTGCCTGAACAGCTTTTTATGCTCACGGTCAAAACTGCGTCGTTATCTCCGCTTCCAGCCTTTTAAGTTCTTCGCACAGTTCAACCTTGTCAGCCAGGTTCTTGAAATTGTATTCCTTCTGATACTTTGGGTTGAGTATGGTTTCAACAATTGTTTCCGGCATTTCGCCACCTCCTTGTAACAAACACCAATACCACAGAAGCCTCCCAAAGTCCAGAAGAATTATTAACAAAAACCAATTTATTATAAGCCTTTTAGTTCGTTAGCGCGTTCGTGTTCTGCTTGATCTTTGTAGAAGTTCCCAATCTTTAATAAGAGGGATGCTGTTTGCGGATACAACAATTGCAGTTTATCTGCTTGTTCTTTATAATGCTCCGCAATTTTTTCTTCCTCTTTTCCTGCAGTCGCAGTGTAAACTCCACGTTGGTTCTTTCTTTCTGTAATAAAGCTGCTGTCGAGTGTTTCTGAATGTGGATTCTCAAAAACAGTTCTTACGCATTCAGCAGGCCAGATTCCATCCGTTCCCTCAGGCGAATATGAAAGGATCTTTCCTAATACGACATTGTGAGCTTCGGTATATTTGTACTCTTTTGCCATACGCGATGTTTCCTGAATCCAATTATTGAATTTTTCTTCATCAATTGTTTTATTATCAACAGAGTATCCTGGAATTCTATTCACTCTGTTAATTGCTGTATAAGCTAGTTCAGCAAATGTTTTTTTGTTTTCTGATTTACTCTTGCCAATATCGTCATCTGAAAGAAAAGCACCCGTTAACAACTCAAAATATATCACAGAATCATCTAGAATAAGATTTATTAAACACTTTGGTTCGAATTTTGGATCAAAGGCTTTTATATACGATAATTCGAGTTGAGCTATCTCCAGTTCCAAGCCACTCGCGTTTTTATATAACTTTTTAAACATTTCTTCAATGTCATAAATCCCTACATTTTGTAATGTCAAACCAGTAGGTTCTGGAGCAGGTTGTTGAGACAGAGCTGCTTTTAGTACATCAATTATTATTTTTGGATCATTCCAATCTCCATATGCAAAACGATCAATAACTGAATACGGGCGTTGGTATTCTAATAGAGCGTATATAACATCATTTATCCATCGTGTAACGCGATCCTCAATTCCAAATACCTTAACGTTTTCCCAATAGGTTTTCTTACACTCTTCAGAATCTGATTTATTTACAATTTTTGTTATGCTTTTATCTATAGGCAAACAGCATAACACCCAACCAAGTTTCTCCCCAGAAAGAACGGTTTTAGCATTGTTCAATAAATCGGTCGCTGAATTCTTGTACAACGCACAAACTATTGACGAAGCGATAACATCGCTAATTGTTTTAATATTAAAAACATATTCCCAATCAGCTTTATAATTTAATACTATCTCCGTAATTACATTTGCATATGCATTAACATTCTCAATAAGTGGGATAATTTCGATTACAGAATCGCTTCCAAATGAATCTATCATCTCGCATATCTTATCTTTTTGAAAATGATATAGGTTATCAAGGTCTTCGGTATGACTATGGTTTTCCGGATTAAAAGGAATTGGATTTAATCCATAGCAATTATACGAAAAATAGTCTGCATAATACTTTGGTGTATTAGGCAACAATTCATTATACAATTTTTCAATAGTATTAATACGATCAGGTGTATCGGCGTTAAATTTTCTTTTGTGACTAATATACTTATATAAGTCTTTACACAAATTCAATCTGTCTTCATCAGAAAATGAGTTCTTTTGAGCACTACATTTTTCACATATTTCAGTTATTTGATCAAAACCAGATAACTCTGAAAAAATAAGATGCCAATCATTATAGCATGGTGTAATATTATCCATATAGCATTCAAAAAGATATTTTCTCATGTCTATAACTTGGCTTTTTGATAATTCATCAACTTGATTGTCTATAGGTTTCCATTTAGGCTTTGCAATTCCTGATGATGTTTGTGAACCACATGATAATAGTTTTTGAAATAATTTCGGAGCCACTCCGTGATGTTCTTTAACAATACTACATAAAAGTGTTTTCCTTTGATCAAGTGAAAAAATACCTTGTGGCATCCAAGTACAGAAAATTCTATATAAAGAATCAACCGGACAATTTGAAAGCTTATACGAATAATCTTTTTCTGAATATGCAACCAATAGCTTTAGTGCGCGAGTAGCATAATTCTTATCCCACATACATGTTTCCAGCGCCCAAAGTATATAGGTATAGAAAGTCCTGCCAAACAAAAAGTCATCAGTTCCTTTAAACAGTTTCCAAAAATCGCTACCTTCAGGCGAAGAAGCTTCGTTCTCTAAAACTTTCAAAACTGTATCAGGTGTCGCTTCTATTAGCAAAGGGAGATTTGGACAAATTGTTTGCCACTGTTGTAAAGAACTGATTTTGTCAAAAACATTTTTTACCAAAACGTTGCATTCGGATTCAATATTGCTAGTAAACTGGCGATACTTATCTGCGTCTTTGCGTAAAACCATCATTATTAGTGATTTTATCATACCGTTCTTAAGCTCATCCGAATAAATCGGCGATTTTCCCAGAACACCTGCCATAAACCATTTATCTTCCGGTAAATCATATGTAGGATCAATTTCACTAAAAACCTCAACAAAGCACTCTTTAAATATCGAAAACTTGTGCTCAGTTATATTATTAAAAAGCAAATCCCACATTTCTTCAAGAGATATACAAGAATACGTTTTTTCTATTAATGATACAGTCGCATTCTCACCTTGCGTATATTTGCTAATTGAAGCAACATAATCATCATAAGATGTTTCAGAAAGCTTGCTAATTATTTCAATATCACCTTGAAAGCGTCCTTGCCAAGCACCTGCAAAAAGTGCTGGAATAAGTATAGAGACATCTGCTTCTTTACTCCAATTTGGGATTTTTTTTAGAGCATCAGTACAAATACTTCGGTATAGTGCCATAAAATTGCACCTCAAATTTTGTCCCAATTTGTATGAATCAGTATCACTAAATCCAATTTTTTTAAGTGCTTCGCAGAATTCAGTTCGAGTTCTGTTTTGAATATCAATACGATTGTCGCCTGCATTAAGCAAGTCAACAGGATCATATTGATTTGCCGGGATTATTATTGTGTTTTTGTAACCCGTAGTAATCGGATTCGTATAATTAAAACACGGTATTATTATTCCACCTTGGCAGTTTAAATCAACCTCTTGCATTGCGTCAACAGAACTAACAATCAAGCATCTTTCTCCAAATGCTTTTATTTCTCTATCACCTGAAGAGACCACTTCAGCCACAATGCACAACACAGATTCAAGCCAAGAGCCAGAAATAACTATTATCTGATTTCCTTCCGAATCAAGAGTGTCAACAATCTTTTTTGTCACAGATTTTCTGTTATAGAGAAAAAATTCTGTATTAAGCTGCGGGTTGGTAGATTTAACAATGCTTTCCCAATAACTGTAAACATCCTGTATCCCTGTCTTTGGCTTTCCAATAATGACAGAAAACCACATTTGAACCGAAGGGCAATCATCTAGCCATTGTTCAAGATCGTTTGCATCAATAATTCTAACCCTTTTCCAAATACCGTCTTGGTTCCTTTCCTCAGATATTTCTGCTATTCCCTTTTTATGATTCCAAATGCGAGAAGTAACAAAACAGAAAGTGGTTTCAGCCTGAACGATTCCATTTGGGCTTTCTGTTCGTTTGTGATAATCCTGATTGAATTTCCCTAATATGTTTTTATCGGTACCCATTTCCCATACTGATTTGCCATCAGGAAAATGTTTGGATTTTTCATTTGTATCCAAAATGCCATCATATCCACTGTACTGAACAGCATTTCCGTATGGGAAATGATAATCATTAATATCATTTCCAGAAGCAAGGACAAGTTTACCTATAAGAAGAGGAAGCGTTTCCTGAGCTTTTCGGGGTTCTTTAATTGTCCAATTATCTATTTCTGAAGCAGTAATCCAAATCATAACATTTGTTCTCCTAAATATACTATTTTTAATCTCAAAAACTTCACTTTTATTATAATGTCTAACAAAAAAACGGTCAAGATATTATCTCCTTTTCAAACCAAACAAACACATTCTGAAAAACTGAGTTTGGTTTCTTGTGAGTAGCAATGAAATTATAAATGTTACAACTGTTGAAAAAAGCAAAGAAACCAAAAGACCGCACAGAAGCGTTTAACTCTTGTGCGACCTTTTTCTATTTTGACGAAATTGAAAAATGTATTTTCACGAAATAATTATACTTTTACTATCTTTAACATAGGTTTTTCTTTGACATTTCAAGTTTTTCTCATGTCGTGGGCGCAGGAGGTAATCTTTTTTATGAATACTCTATCCAACAACACGAACTGAAAGCGCAAGTATTATAGCTAATTCAATTTATTAATACCTTGTTTTAAATTCTCCTGTTTCAGGATTGATACTTGCACTAAATTGACAACGAGGATAATTTGAGCAACCAAGGAACTCTCCGTATTGGCTTTCCCTAATTACTAAATTTCCATCGCAGTATGGACAAATAAATTGGGAAATCTTTGATGCTGCATCTCTTTCCAATTGAGCGTTTGTTATTTCAATTCTTTTTTCTAAAGGAATATCGAAATCTTCAATTTCAGCAATTCGTTCCTTTCCTGAACATAAAATATAATTGTTGTTTTCTCTGACGTAATCGTAATTAATATCTGTACAGTATTCACATTCTTGGCAATCAAGAGTTATTACAGCGTAAGGTGGACCTTTCCATTTCTTTTTTGATTTAGGACAGTGATAAACGCGGCTGCCATTTATCATTAGTTTAATTGAATGCTTTATAAACCTATTATACCATTCGTTTTCTAATTTGTTATAAATCCATTTTTTAGCAGGATTATCTTTTAGCAACATTTCGGTCAATTCTTCTTTTGATATGTTTCTGTCTATATCGCTTAAATCAATCTCAATAGTAGAAATATTTTCTGATTTAATCCTCTTTAACTTGTTTTCATCAATAGCATGCGTAACAAATATTTCGATATATATTTTTTTATTTCCAACATATCCTATAACATCAGGGATGATGTCACCTTGTTTCTTTTCTAATACAATTCTATCAAATGTGATTTCTTTTGCATCTGATATCTTTACAAACTTATAAGAGCCTCCGTGATTATAAAAGTTTATAGCAACTTCGGGTAAAACTATAGTTTTATATTCACTCAGAATATCTTTTGCAGCCAAATGAAGTGAACTTTGATATCCGTATTCGCATTCGCTTTTTGCTTTGTGTGCAAAATGATGCATTGTTTTCTGCCCTTTGCGTGCTATAAGAGGTTCGTTGCACGCAGGACAAGTACAGTTGCATTTTAATCCGCTTTCAACTTCTGATATGTGTACTGCTTTCCCATGTTTTAGAGCATATATTAGATTACTTTTACTAACCGCCATATTAATTCTCTCCATCTGAAATCTCTTTATTAACAGTTTTGTGGTGATGTCTTTTATTATTGATTTTAACATTTATTAAGAATTTATTCAACGAACAGTTATCATCTTTTGGAATGTGTCCTTTTTCTTGGACTTGTAAAACAAACTTCGCCGAAAGACTTGTAATTGACATTTTTAAGAGTTACTATGCAAGCGGAGGTGAATACTATGGCAAAAGCAAAGAAGCCGAAGAATCACTATGGTCACGGCAGTATATTCTATATCGACAGCAAGAAAAAATGGATGGGACAGCTTGATCTCGGCAAGTTCGTTGACGCTTCCACCGTTACCTTTGAGCAGCTTACAAAACAAATATTAGCGGAGAAGCGTGCTATGAATGAAATCCAAGAGCAAACCTATTTCCGCCATATTGAAACCCTGAGGCAGTGCGCTGCTATTAATGATATTCCCGTTCAGAAGATTGACACCACAATGCTGAAAGCGTTAATACTGTCCAAGGTTAACTACTCGCAGTCCACTATCCGTAAAATCCATATGATGCTTAACCAAGGTTTTGCAGAGACGGTACGGCGTAAGATTATTGTTGATAATCCCATGCTTGATGTACGCCGCCCGAAGTCATCGAAGAAGCCGAGAAAAATCCGCGCTATGACTATGGAGGAGCAGAAGGCGTTTCTTGAAATTCTTAAAACCAAGCGAGTGCTTTATGCCGACCAAATGCTTATCTCTATGTTTACCGGAATGCGTATGGGCGAAATCAACGCTCTTTCCGTTAAGGATATTAACACCAGTTTCAATTTTATCAATATTGATAAAACTATCGCAAAGGGAGAGCGTAACGAAGCGTTCCTGAACAATTCGCCGAAAACAGATAAAGGCAACAGGCAAGTTCCTATCAACACAATGGTAAAACCTGTGATTGATAAGGTGTTGAATAATTATGTTCCAACCAAGGACGGAATGCTGTTTCATAAAACGAAGAGCACGCTTGTACCAACTACCTCTGTTAACGCAGAATTCCGGCGCGTGGTAGAAACCTATGGCATTAAGGAAGATTCCATCCCCGGTGACTTAACACTACACAGCCTCCGTCATACCTATGCGACCCGCTGTATCGAGTCGGGCATGCCGCCGAAGGTATTGCAGAATCTGTTAGGGCATATGGATATTAAGGTTACGCTTGATACTTACTCGGATGTATTCGATAATTTCCAAAATGAAAATGTAGCCAAGGTGGACGAGTACTTAAGAAGTGCTGGTTTGGTCGTAAATGCTATATGACAGTATAAAAGAAGCATTTAACAAGCAGAATAAAAACATCACACTTGTTAACTGCCAATAGTTTATGAGCTAACTAATTATTCATATGTTTGATATACTCATCTACTAAATATTTCTTTTTTTCATTTAGAAATTCAATTACATCATTGCCAAATTCGCTAATATTAGTTTCACACTTTTTAATTATTTTCAGATCATCTTCACACAAGTCTGTCCAATTTCTGCTTATATAGAATCCTATCATAACACACAAGTCAAACATTCTAAATGCTTTGTCTTTTTTAGAATTGCTTTTAAATCTTCGAAGTCTGGCATTACGCGAATTGTCCCATGGGACTATACCATCGTCTCTGTATCTAATAGGGTCCACATTTATATCTGACACATCACCATAAAAAACAAGCGTCCAAGACCTGTTTACAATATCTGCCTCACTACCGGGTTCCATCTCCTTAGCGAATTGTAAAGCAATATCGAACAAACCTAAATTTGCCGCACCATATGCAATACCTTGTCTCATAATCGGTCGTTCTTCTTTTGAATATATATCCTTCAAAAATGTAACAATCGGTTCATTGTTGGTAGTTTTCATTCGAGTAATATAATATACTATTTGGTTTTGAACGCAGAATATTTCATCATTATCTTGCAATTTCTCTGGAGCAAGATAATATGCAGGGATGATTGTGTTTATTATATGATTTATCTTTTTGTATGGTAATGTCTCAAATCCTCTTTTTATATAATGATCAACATCTGATCTGTTATTGTATTTTAAGGTGTGAATTGTCTTCTCAGGGCTTATTCCCATGGATTCAATTGCTTGCTTCGCTAACAAATATTCCATTAAACTTCTATGATAAAACCCATCAGTTTTCAAATTGCCATTACTATATGTGGTAATTCGCAGAAGACTGCTTATAATCTCTATGTTATCGTATAAAGTTATAGTAGATTTATTAGTTTCGTATAATTCTCTAGAAACTCTATACCAAACTTCATATAAATCTGTTTCGTCATATTTAGTGTTTAAACGACGTGATTCATTACTTATCCATAATTCAAAAAAACGCGAGTACAAATTGAAATCATTTTTAATATCTAATATCATATTATTGGGTGTATTATCAACAATAAATATGAGCATTGATAGTCGCAACGGATTAGTACACAATTCCATAATAGAATCATTTCCACATATAAGACTATTTATTTTATTAAGCAGCTGGGGTTTATTGGCATTCTTACAATACTCCGTTATGTAATTAGTCACATCGTCTTTAAGCCAATCTTGAACTATTATTCTAGACCCACAGAGTTCCATTAATATTTTTGAATACTTATTAAAAAATGATGTTCTGCAACCTAACCACATCTCACAATCAAAGTGCTTTAGGCAATTAATAAAATTGCCTAATTGTGTTAGATCAGTTGCAAAAACCTCATCAATTCCATCAATAAAAAGAGTCAAGTTATCGTCAAAATGTATATCATTTACACTAAATACTTCATTACTGCTTTTAACATTAATTTTAAAATTGTCAGCGGTAAAATATATTGCTTTTTTTCCGCTATCAACATATTCCAAAAATGTATGTTTCAAGAGAGTTGTTTTACCACACCCAGCATCACCTAAAACCCATGTTTTATGATTGTCTGTAACAAATATATCAAAATACTCTTTTAGTGAAATATTATACTTATCACCATTTGCTTTTAAATCAGGGTCAATATACAGGTTATTGTTATATATGTCACTAAATGGCATACTTTCTGATGCAAGCCAAGGCGCAACTAAAGAGCTTAAAACATATTCTCTATTGAAACTAATAATATCCTTAAAGGAAACAGATATTTTATCAATACGATTAATCGCATTAATTGAAATAACTATATTATTATTTCCAAGCGTAAAGTTTTTAGAATACTGATTAATGCTTTCTTTTTCCATATTATTTATCATATTTTTCAATACTCATTTCTGTAATTACCGGATATAACATTATTATTCTTTCCAAAGATTTTAGTACTAGTGTTCATGGGAGATTGGCCATTATTGTTTTTTTTATTCTTTAGATCAATTATGGATTTTAATACAATTGTTACTATTGTTGTTACAGAAGAAATAATTGGAACTATCAATTCATTTTCATAGTTTAGTTTTTTGCACACTATAACAACAATAAAAGGTAAAAGTATTCCAATAAAAATAATTGACAAATAATAAAACAAATTTTTCATGTTATAACCTCCAAAACATATAATTATGATACAATTATTATATAATGATGCTATTTAAAAGTAAATGACAGTAACAAAAAATGACATAAATACAACAAAAATAGCAAAAAATAAGTCTTGACAAATGAAATTTGCTTGTTCTTGCTGATTTAACAAGGGTTGTTTTTAATGCTAAATTCATAAAATGTCTGAATCTCAACCGCAAGCCAACCAAATTTTTAATAAACCGCCTAAACGCGTGACTATTACGTTATTCAAACCCTACACCTCGACCACAAAAAGCACCACCCATTCGGGCGGTGTTCTTTTTGTGCTCTCGGACAGGACTTGAACCTGCGGAAGGATGCGGAGAACTCGGCATCTGCCGAGGCTTTAGTTATACTCTCTGTTCGCACCGGTCAGCAAACGCGGATTTCATATCTTGTATTTTTATTAATCATAATCAAAAAAATTTGTTTGCCATATGGTGCTGCAGATTTCTTTTGTCATAAAGTCGCCCATAATCCAGCCGTAATACCGACCGTTTTCTAATTTGTTTTGAGAATACAGAGCAGCGTTTACCTTTTCTGCAACTTCATAGGGACTTTGTTTTGGAACAGCATTTGCGTTGGTTTTTATTACATTGGCATACGCTGAATGTTTCTCCGTTGTCTTGCTCATTTCAGTTGAAAATTCTTCAACGAAGCTTGATATATAGCGCAATTTTTCGTCTGAGGCTGCGCTCCAGTGGTTTTCATAGTTAAATGTCGTTCCCATAAACTCGGTCTGCCCTGCATCGTTTTTGGCGTTTAGCATATCGCCAACCCCAAGCTCATTATAATCGGGGCTCATTAGGATTATTTTGCCTCTTGCCTCAGAAAGCGTGGGCATTTTTGTATAAACGCCATTGCCGTTTTCGGTGTATAAGTATTCTTTTTGCGTTGAGGGATTTATTTCTCTTTTAAGCATTTCTGTTTGTTCTTTGAAGAGTTTTATATATTCTTTTGAATCGCCGTTTTCTCTTTTTGCAGTTATTATAACGGTTTCACTCGGGTTTTCTTTCAAAAAGTCTTTAACCTGCGATAATACCCGTTCACATGTTAAGAGGGTTGTGCATTCTTCGTCTTCATAAGCATAAAACTCTGTGTCTAAGCTTAAAAGGGGAAGACCTAAACAATCAAGCAGTGCAAGGTTTGGATTGAAAAGCTCAAGAAACTTTACGGCTGCGTTCACAGGCAGCGCCTTTTTATTGTTTCCATGGCATAGAAGAAGCTTTCCGTCCTTTGCGGAAAAGCGCAGGTCGAGATACCTTACACCTGCATTCAGTTGCGCGGACAGTGTGAGCGACTGCGTTTTAGCATATTGTCCCGAATTGAAAACGGGGATTCCGAAAAACTTTACATAGTTATTAGTTGTGTTTTTGCAATATGCCGTTGCGCTGTCGTGGGTGCCGGGAAGGTTTATTTCACAGATATATCTGTTGTCGGCAATTCCTGACATCCAGTTTTTGCCGTTCAGATTTTCATAGCCGACAGAACTGTTGTCGGCAACTGCCGCATATGCACCGACAAATGAGAACATACTCATACATAACACAGCGCTCAATATGATGCATATTATATTCTTTAAAAGACTTTTAACTTTCAGCATAGCTGCACTCCTCATTCAGAATATAACTATTATATTCAATTCAAAGAACGATTACAAGTTATTCGCCGTGATTCAGGGTGTATCTGATAGCAAAAACGGATATTCCCGTGATTTTCAGATTCTTTTGCCTCGACCAAATGCTTAATTTCCCTTGCTTATGCCAAAATCCCCCAAAACCGCTTAAACAGTGGCTTTGGGGGATTTCGTAATTTTACTTGAGATTGCTTGAGAACCCCTAAGATTTGTTGAATTGCAACATAGTTGCAACAATTAATACTTGTTATTTTTCATATACGCAAAATTTACAAGTGCCTATATGAAGTATTGAAAAACTTCAACTATATGATATAATATTATTTGTATTTGGAGGTATGTTTATGTCAACTGAGAATTCAAAAGAATTATCAAGGGAAATCGTATTGGAAGATGTTATTAGCGCATCTGTCCAAATTCCCGGAGTAAAAGTTAATCGTGATAAGTTTCTTGCCGAACAATTTGCAGGTCACGGAATAAATATTCAAGAAATTCTTGACCTTGGTCCTGTGGAAGCAGGAATATCCAGAGAAGATATTGCAGTTGCCGCAAATAAACTCATTATCAAACGCACAAGCCAGTCATCCATTGCTTCATTCGTTGCAGGAATACCCGGTGGCTTAGCAATGGCTGCAACTATACCTGCAGATATTATGCAGTTCTTTGGTATGGCTCTCCGTCTTGCACAAGAGTTGTCCTATTTGTACGGTGCACAAGACCTATGGGTTGACGGCAAAGTTGACGACGAAAGAGTTAAATCGCAGTTAATAATGTACTGTGGTGTTATGTTCGGCGTTTCCGGTGCAGTATCCGGTGTTAGGGTTTTATCAACTCAAATTGCTAAAACCACACTGAAAAAGCTACCTCAAAAAGCATTAACGAAAACATTTTGGTATCCGATAGTAAAACAAATAGGTAAGGCAATCGGCGTAAAAATTACAAAAACCACTGTTGCGCAAGGTGTTTCCAAAGCAGTTCCGGTTGTTGGTGGTATTATATCAGGAAGTCTTAACTTCGCTTCAATGATGCCAATGGCAAAAAGACTTTATGTTGCTTTTGACAAGGCTACCTTTGATTACAGCGAGGAAGATTTCCAATCCGACCTTGATACAATGGAGCGTATGGCTAAGGGCGAAATAATAATCGATGACGAGCCGTCAAAAGTTGATGAAATAAAAGACAAGGTTTCAAGCGGCATAAAGTCTGTCGGAAACAAAGCATCAGGTTTCATTGGAAAACTTGGCAAAAAACAAGAAAAAGATACTCACAGCGACCCGATTGAAGAAATCAAAAAATATAAAGAGTTGCTTGACCTTAGAGAAGGTGCCATAACGAAGGTTTTGAAAGTAAGTAGAAACAATCGTTACGGCATTTTGCATTTTACAACAATAATCAACTTTAATATTGGAGGAAAATGCAATGAAAAAGCATATTACTGATAAGAAAAACGGACTTGACTATACACTTGTGAGTGGTGTGTATCTACCAAACCTTATATCAACTGAAACAAATTATGAAATCGGTATTTGGGGGATGAGGTATTATGATTATATCAAAGAGCATCGCCCTGCGTTTTGTAGCTCACTTATGGTACAATGTAAATTGAATACGCATTTGCACGAGGTGGATGCCAGAGCGATGGAGATGTACGATACACTTGTAAAGCAGCTTGCCGAAAAGCAAGGTGTTACAGAACAGCTGAAGGCTGATAACCAAATGCTGTGGGTGCAAAAGATGACGAATATCGCTAACCAAGCAAGAGAGATTGTCTATAACGAAGTGATTTATGCGAGGTAATGTTATGGATATTCTTGAAGAACTTTGGTACGGCAATATTACACCGACAGAATATAGTCGCATTGAAAACAATACAAGATACAAGGAAGCACTAAGGTTAGTCAATCAAAATCAGGAATGTTTGAAAGCAACTCTGACAGATGAGCAAAACGAGTTATTAGAAAGACTACTTACTGCGAGCGAAGAATTTGCAAACCTTATTGAGCTTGATTGCTTCAAGGTTGGTTTCAAATTAGGTGCAAGATTCATAATAGAAGCATATACATAAGTTGAGGCGAGGAGAAATCCTCGCCTTTTCTCTTTACCGTCTTGACCAGTAAAAAATGGTTTTTAGCAAATAACAACACTTGAAATGATGAAAAATATGCAAAACGGAAACTGTAAAAGTATTCTGTGTTTTTCTCAGTTCTTAAGCAGTGAAAAGTCATCGAATAATAGCTTTTTTGAAATAATTATAACTAATTTATTTAGTTTCATATGTATGGTGTTAATTATACATTTAAATAAACATCTTTGCTGTCCAAGTATGAAAATTGTCTAACATAAAGTGATAATGTTGAAAAAAATATAGCAGATTTTACAAAAATCGATTTGTGTATTGACTTTTTCGGAAAACGGGTGTAACCTTTACTTGTAAGGCAAAGGGGTCTTTGAGGAAACTCAAGGACCCTTTCACTATTTAACAGAATATTTGGGCAATGGAGTCTTTGGGTTTATCTCAAAGACTCTTTTCCTTTAAATATGACGATAGGCAATGGCGTCTTTTGTAGCAATACAAAAGGCGCCTTTCGCTATATAATAAACTTTTTAGGAGGAAACACTATGAGCAAAATGACAAAGGAACAGATTTTACAGAGTGCAAAGGAAAATAACGTTGAATTCGTCAGACTTCAGTTTACTGACCTGTTCGGCAAAATGAAGAATGTGGCTATTACGGTGTCGCAGCTTGAAAAAGCACTGGATAACGACTGTATGTTTGACGGCTCGTCCATCGACGGCTTCGTTCGTATTGACGAGAGCGATATGTATCTTCATCCCGATTATGATACATGGGCAATCGTTCCCTGGAGAAAGCACGAGAATATTCAGACGGGCAGGCTCATCTGCTCCGTATATAAAGCAGACAACAAAACGCCTTTTGAAGGCGACCCGAGAAACGTTTTAATCAAGGTAATGGAGGAAGCAAAGGCGCTCGGATATGGCTTTAATGTCGGCCCCGAATGTGAATTCTTCCTCTTCAAGCTTGATGAGGACGGCAAGCCTACCATTGAGCTCGGAGACGAGGCGGGTTACTTTGACCTTAACCCGATTGACCACGGCGAAAACTGCCGCAGGGATATCTGTCTTGCGCTTGAAGAAATGGGCTATACCATTGAAGCATCTCATCACGAGGTTGCACAGGGACAGCACGAAATTGACTTTCAGTTCGGCGACGGACTGCTTACTGCTGACAGAGTAATGACCTTTAAGCATGTTGTTAAAACCTACGCAACAAAGCACGGTTTACACGCAACCTTTATGCCGAAGCCAATTCACGGCATTAACGGCAGCGGTATGCATACGAATATGAGCCTTTACGATATAAAGACAGGCAAGAACGTTTTTGACGACCCGAACGGTGAGCTCGGACTTTCTAAAGAAGCATATTCCTTTATCGCGGGAATTATGGAGCACGTCAAGGGTATTGCGGTATTCTCCAACCCGACGGTCAACTCCTATAAAAGACTTGTTCCGGGCTATGAAGCGCCGAGTTATCTCGTCTGGTCAACCTCAAACAGAAGCTGCCTTGTCAGAATTCCCGCGTCAAGAGGAAAAGGCACAAGGGTTGAGCTTCGCTGTCCCGACCCGACCTGCAACCCTTATCTTGAAATGGCGCTCTGCCTTGCCGCAGGTCTTGACGGTATTAAGAGAGGACTTGTTCCGAAGCCGTCTTATGATGAAAACGTTTTCGTCCTTTCGGACGAGGAACTTGCCGCAGAAGGCATTGACTGCTTACCGGGCTCGCTTGAAGAAGCAATAAAGGAAGCAGAAAAAGACCCGTTCATCAAAGCAACCCTCGGCGACCACGTTTACAATAACTACATTGAGGGTAAAAAGCGTGAATGGGATGAATATAAAACACAGATCAGTCAGTGGGAAATTGATAGATATATGATTAACCACTAAAAGACTTTACAATTATTATAATTCACTTGCAACGGGGTAGGTAGAAAGCTTGCGGCTATTATTCTGCTTATCCCGTTCTCTCTTCCTGAAAAGGGGGGCGCCCTTCCTGCCTTTACACCGTTTGATGCAGATATGTTTTCAGCGGAGGGAGGGCGTTTCCGCAGGAGAGAATATATAGGAGAACAGAAAATGAGTGATTCAATTTTATCCGCTGTTTCAGACAGCGTGTTCGGCGTTTGGTTTTTAATCGGTGCGGCGCTTGTGTTCTTTATGCAGTGCGGCTTTGCCATGGTAGAAAGCGGCCTTACCAGAGCCAAGAACGCCGGAAATATTATTATGAAAAACCTGATGGATTTCTGTATCGGAGCGGTTATGTTTATTCTGCTCGGATTCGGCTTGATGATGGGCGAGGAATGTCTTGGAGGTCTTATCGGTATGCCGACGCTCGGCGTATTTACCGATTATGCACATTTCGACTGGTCCAACTTTGTATTCAACCTTGTGTTCTGCGCAACGGCAGCCACCATCGTTTCGGGCGCTATGGCGGAGAGAACAAAGTTTTCATCCTACTGCATTTACTCTGCAGTAATTTCCGCAGTTGTTTACCCCGTTGAAGCAGGATGGATATGGAATTCAGAGGGCTGGCTTGCTAAACTCGGCTTCCATGATTTCGCAGGCTCGACGGCTATTCATATGGTCGGCGGTATTGCAGCATTTATCGGTGCAGCGATGCTCGGACCGCGTATCGGTAAATATAAGATTGATAAAAAATCGGGCAAGAAAATAGCAAAAGCAATCCCCGGGCACAACCTGACGGTAGGTGCGCTCGGCGTGTTTATTCTTTGGTTCGGATGGTACGGCTTTAACGGCGCTGCTGCAACAAGCGTAGATTCGCTTGCTTCTATCTTTGTTACAACTACGCTTGCACCGGCGGTTGCAACGGTAGTTACAATGATTTTCACCTGGGTAAAGGACGGCAAGCCCGATGTTTCGATGAGCCTTAACGCCTCGCTTGCAGGCTTGGTAGCGATTACCGCTCCCTGTGATTGCACGGATGCGCTCGGCTCCATCATTATCGGCGCCGTTTCGGGTGTTCTTGTTGTCGTTGCTGTTGAATTTATTGATAAGAAATTACATATTGACGACCCCGTAGGTGCGTGTGCCGTGCACATGGCAAACGGCATCTGGGGAACCTTCGCAGTCGGTCTGTTTTCAACAGGTGCAGACGGAGTAGGTAAAGGTCTGTTTTACGGCGGAGGCTTTAAGCAGCTTGGTATTCAGGCGCTCGGCTTCCTCGCAGTTGCCGCTTGGACGGTTTGCACAATGCTGATTGTTTTCACGGCAATTAAGAAATTCCACGGACTGCGCGTTTCTGAAGAAGAGGAAATCAAAGGTCTTGACGCCACGGAGCATAACCTTCCGTCAGCATATGCCGACTTTATGCCCGCTATGGCGGTAGCAACCTCCGCTTCTATGAAGGCGGTGCTGCCCGAGGCGAAAGAGATTGTCGGCGCTCCGATTGAGCCTGTTGAAAGAGCAGTT
>JAFUZY010000154.1 GCA_017476375.1 Eubacterium sp. | reverse complement strand
TGGGAGAAGAAGGGAGCAATAAGAACTGCCGAACGGTCAAAATTTGTCGGCGCTCCAAGCCGATAACAAATTTTGGGAACCGTTGGTCGTTGTCCCCATTGAAAGCGAATAGACGCTCCCTTTTTCCTTCAGTTTAAAACACAGAAAGGTAAATACTATGAAAAAAACAGTTTTAAGAAAATATGCGCGCCTTATTGCGGTAAAGGGCGTTAACATTCAAAAAAAGCAGGAGGTTATAATCCAGTGTGAGCTTGACCAGCCCGAATTTGTTAAAATTCTTGTTGAAGAATGCTACAAGGCAGGAGCCGGCAAGGTTATTGTTGACTGGAGCTATCAGCCTTTAACAAAAATTCACTATCGTCATCAGTCTGTTAAAACTCTTTCAAAGGTTGAAAAGTGGGAGGAAGAACGCCTGCAGCACTATGTTGACGAGTTACCCTGCCGCATTTATCTAGTTTCCGAAGACCCCGACGGACTAAAGGGCGTTAATCAGGAAAAGATGAATAAGGCAATGCAGAAGCGTTTTCCGATTATTAAACCCTACCGCGATAAAATGGAAAACAAATACCAGTGGTGTATTGCTGCCGTTCCGGGTGAAAAATGGGCGAAAAAGGTTTTCCCCGAACTTCCGAAGGGCAGAGCAATGGAAAAGCTCTGGGAGGCAATTCTCTTTACCTCTCGGGTGAACGAAGACCCGATTGCTGCGTGGGACGCCCACAATAAAGACCTTCATGACCGCTGCGAATACCTTAACAGCCTTGAAATTGATAAACTCATCTACAAGGGCGATAACGGAACTGATTTTTCGGTTGGTATGATTGAGGACGCCGAATTTAAAGGCGGCGGAGAAACAAGCCTTCGCGGAATCTATTTCAACCCGAATATTCCGAGCGAGGAATGCTTTATTTCTCCGAAACGCGGCATCGCCGAGGGAATTGTTTATGCAACAAAACCTCTTTCGTATCAGGGACAGCTTATCGAAAATTTCTCAATCCGTTTTGAAAACGGAAAGGCAGTTGAGGTTCACGCTGAAAAGAATGAAGAACTGCTGAAAAAGATGATTTCAATGGATGAGGGCGCTGCATATCTTGGCGAATGTGCGCTTGTTCCGGTTAATTCACCGATTTCCGAAAGCGGGCTTCTTTTCTATGAAACCCTTTTCGATGAAAACGCAGCGTGCCACCTTGCTCTTGGAATGGGCTTTGCGGATTCTATCAGGGATTTTGATAAATACACCCTCGACGAATGCAGGGAAAAGGGTATAAATGATTCAATGATTCATGTTGATTTTATGATAGGCTATGAAGGACTTGATATAGACGCCGTAACAAGAGACGGAAAAACCGTTCCGATATTCAGAAAAGGCACATGGGCGTTTTAATAATTGAAAACCTATAAAAATAATTGAGACACACTGACAGACTTTAGAGAAAGAGGCAAAATTTCGTTTTCTTGCGAGCGGGAGCTGTACAAAGGTACTGCCCCCGAGCAAAAAACGAAAAGCGCAAAAATTCCCGAGAATTCGATGTTCTCGGGAATTTTAGTATTGATATTTTTAATGGGGGGTGCTGCGACTGTGACGCTCTCTGCAAATTATGCTTTGAAAAAACACTTGCGCGGTTTTGCCCTTTGTCTACAGTCTGAAACAAGCTGACCTGATATGGTCAGCTTGTTTTATAATACATCCTTGAATATTTCTTTCTTTTTCCAGGTGTTTGGGGCAGGCGTGCAGTTGAAGTTTTCAATCGCCAGATTTTTTGCGTGCCTTGCCCAAATTGCGTAGGAGGGAAGATTTCTGAATCGCCAACATTCGGGATAAACTCTTGAATATTCGGGGATAAAAAGGCGCTTGTCGATGATTTCTCTTCTGTTTGCATATTCAAGACTGATATTATTAAGAGTTATATTTTCAACTCTTTTTACTATGCCTTTTTGCCTGAAGCCTGCAATCATTACAGGAATTTCAATTTCTTTTGCATTGATGTTTTCAATCAGAATATCGTGAACGCTGCCCTTCATATCAAAGGTTTTTTTATCAACGCCGTTTCCTTTAACCTTTTTTCCGAATTCAATGGCTGAGGCGCTGTTTGCATCAACCTCAGCTGCTCTGTTTCGGTTGCAAAGGCGAATAAAAATCGGGCAGGTGCATCGGTTCATTTCAATGTTTTTGATTTTTATATCGTAAACCCTGCTTCCGTCGGCACTTTCAATGCTTATTCCCGAAACCGAACCCGGGTATAAATCCGTCATATAAAATTTGCAGTTTTCAACGGTAACATTGCTTATGTCATATGTTGTTTCGGTTCCGATTTTAAAGGCGTTTGTTCGGCTGATAACCTCGCAGTCGGAAATATGAATGTTGCTCATATCTCCTATGCAGCCCTCCCAGATTTCATTTTTTAAAACAATTCC
>JAFUZY010000020.1 GCA_017476375.1 Eubacterium sp. | reverse complement strand
GAGCTGAAAATTGAAGACATAGCAGAAAGACTTGGCTTAACTATTCCAAATGTTACAACACGATTATCAAGAATGAGAGGAAGAATAAAGCAGCTACTTGAAAACAGCTCTGAGTAGCAACCTCTCGGAAAGGAGAAAACATGGCTTGCATTGATATTAATTCAAAAGTATTATGCAATCTTAACAATGAAAACATTAGTGCTGCCCTGAATGAAATAATAGATACCGAGCTATCTAAAGATGTGAGCCGTATGAACACCGCGCTCATAGACGAATGCGTTAATGCTCTGCTTGAAATTGAAAAAGAGGAAAACAGGAATTTTGCAATTCTTGTTCCCCTTCAGAGTTCAAACGATTTTCTTAAGGCTATCAAGCCAAGGAAAACTGATTTTAAAGCCCTTAATGTTTTTGCCCGTGCATCTCTTATTGCGGCAATTCTTGCAGCATCGGCTGTTACAGCGAATGCAGCATATAAATCCGTAACAGGAGTTAATATGTTTGACGGAATAACTCAGGCAATTCAGGCAAGGCTTGATGGCTTAAATAACAACAATAATGAAAACGGAATTATTCAGCTGGGTGATGATGAGGAGGACGATGAAACAGCAATTAAGGAAACAACAACCGAAACAGTCCCCTCTTCCGTTAGCGAACCCGAAATAATAAACATAACAGAAAATTCAACCTCAACAACAAATGGCAGAATTGACCAACTCGGTGATGATGAAGAAGACGATGAAACAACCGAAAAGCCGGCTTCAACAAGACCGAGTGAAAGTAAAACAACTGAAAAAGCAAGCATTGTTGAGCCTCAGCGAGAACCCGAAAAGGCATATGTTAAGGCACTTGAGGCTGAGTTTAAGGATTTCAAATACGATTATGTTTACGGCGAAAGCCTTTCATATGACGGTTTAAAGCTTTATGCGTTATACAGCGATTCTTCAAGAAAAGAGGTTGCTCTTGAAGAAACGGACCACACAAAGAGCCTCAATATGAATGTTACAGCTGATTACACCTTAAGAGTTATTTATGAAAACTGCGTTGTTAAGATTAAAATAACAGTTCGTCCGGATGAAGAAACAAGGGGCGCCGAAACCTGCAAGAATGATGATTTTGATTATTTCTTAACAAAACGCGGTGCATATATAACCAACTATAAAGGAAACGAAAAAAATCTTAATATCGCTCAGATAGACTCAAAGGGCGTTTATGCAATCGGCGCAGAGGTTTTCAAAAACAGCGATATTGAAACAGTTATTGCGCCGAATGTTAAAAAGCTTTTCTCATCTGCATTTGAAAACTGCGAAAATCTCAAAACAGTTGTTTTAAATAACAGTATAACCTATCTCGGCGAAAGCGTTTTTAAAAACAGCGCTATTGAAGAAATTGACCTTTCAGGTGAATTAACCTCAATTCCGAAAAGCACCTTTGAAAACTGCAAGAGCCTGAAAAAGGTTACTTTGCCCCAAAACACAAAGGAGATTCAAAGCTCTGCATTTTCAGAGTGCGAAGCGCTTGAAACTGTTAATAATACAAATAGTATTGAAACTGCTCAAAGCTTTGCGTTTTATAACTGTGCTGAAACTCAAACAGATTCAAATCTTCCAAAGCTTAAAAAAGCCGGAGAATATGCCTTTGCATACTGCAAAAAAATTGATTTCGGAAAGCTCAGCGAGGATATAGAGGAATTTGATAAATATTCCTTTGCCTACTGCAGCAAGCTCACCGAGGTGACAATTCCGAATAAAACAACAGTAATCCCAGAAGGTGCTTTCAGAGGGGCGCATATATCAACCCTTAACCTTCCCGAAGGCTTAAAGGAAATTGATGACTACGCCTTTATGAGCACGGAATTCAGAGAACTGAATGTCCCCGATAGTGTTGAAAGAGTCGGAACATATGGTCTTTATTCAGTAAGGCTCAGAAGCATCAGCTTTGGTAAAAACATAAGCCATATGGGCGAAAGCGCAATTTTTAAAAGCACAAGGCTTTCGATGAGCGTTTATAAGGATACGGCTGCATATGATTATGCAATTGAAAACAAGATTAACTACACTGTTATTGAGTGAGAAAGGAGATATTATGAAACATTTTAAAAGATTTATTTCAATTATTCTTGCTCTTTTAATGATTATTTCATCCGCACCGCTGACAGCGCTTGCAGATGAGGAAGAACCTGAAGCAATCAGCGGACACTATGAAGATCCCAATAATGATGACTACAGCTTTGATTGGACCTACGACGAAACAGACACACTTTATCTCGACGGAAAAATTATCAGTTCCGTTGACATTGAGGACGATGACGGTGAAACATATACCTTTCTTCCCCTCTTTTTCACATATGACGGACAAGAACAGATTTTTGATTTTGGATTTTCAAATGTTGTTTTCAGCAAAAAGGTTGAAGTGCTTGATGAATACTGCCTCGGATATGATGAATACGACGGCAGAATGCTTAATATTTCTTTTGAAGAAGGTTCAAGCTTAAAAAGAATATATACTCATGCATTCAGCGGATATTATATCAATGAGCTTGTTTTACCTGATTCTCTTGAATTTACAAATAATTATGCCTTTAGTTATTCAGTATTCAACTATGTTTCTCTGCCAAACGCTGAAACTAATATCGGACCAAGTGCATTTTATAATTCAAACATTGATGATTTTGATTTTAACAATTGCAGAATTAATAAAATTTCATCAGGAATGTTTCATAATGCTAAGTTGAATAACTTTGAAATTCCAGGCTATATTGAAACGATAAAATCTCAAGCTTTCAAAAATGCAACATTTTCAAAAGACCTTGTTATTCCTGCAAGTATTGAAACAATTGAACAATCAGCGTTCTATAACGCAAAATTTCAAAAAATCTCATTTGAAAGTCAGGTTTCAACGATCGGTGCCTCAGCTTTCGGAATGAGCAAGGCAAATGTTGATTCATCTTATTCCTATGACCCATTAGAAACAAATGTTGACGGCGGTTCATTTACAGGATGCAATATCCAAATAACTCAGATTGAAAGTTCAGTTGACAGAACTCAGCATTCAGTATCAGGATTTTATGATGATGAAAATGATGAATATGATTTAACCTGGTCATATGATAATGATTCAGATACGCTATATCTTAATGCAAAAACTGTTAAAAGCATCAATACGCAAAACAAATACTATGGACTTCCGCTTTACTATACCAATGAAAACGGAAAGAAAATACTTTGGAAAGGCACTTATCATAATGTTGTTTTTTCAAAAAATGTCATTGAATTAAATGAAGACTGCCTCGGAATAACAAACTGGGATTCAAACGATTATATTAACGTCAGCTTTGAGGACAATTCAAAGCTTGAAAGAATTTATAAAGCTTTTATCGGTGCTAAAGTTGAAAGGCTAACACTTCCTAATACAGTTTATGAAATCGGCGAAAAAGCATTTCATTATAGTTATCTTAACTATATTAAGCTTCCTCACTATACCGGAAATAAAGAGCCAACCTTCGGTGAATATGCATTTTCAGACTGTTTTGACCTTGAAGTTGATTTTAACGGATTTAATGTTAAAATATTAAGCCCTCATTTGTTTGAAAACTCTGAAATTAAAATTGATAATCTCCCAAACAGTATTGAAGAAATTGGTTATTATTCATTTTATGCTGCTGAAATAAATAACGATTTTTATGTTTCTTCAAATGTCAAAAATATTTTTGGATATGCTTTTCAGAATGCAGTCTTTAACGGAAGCTTTGAATTTGCTCCTGATGTTGATGGTTTATGGGTTTATGACTATGCCCTATCAGGAACAAACCTTACTTCAATTTATATTCCTGCCAATATATGTTTAACGCCATATATTTTTTCCAATTGCACGTCGCTTAAATATGTTGATTTTGATGATAATTATTCACGGGAAACTCTTTCAGGAGGACTTTTTGAAAACTGCACTGAACTAACAAGCATAAATATTCCAAGCTCAATTGAAATAATTCCGTATAATGCGTTTTATAATTGCAAAAAGCTGAAATATGTTAATTTTGAAAGTGACAGCCAATTAACAGAAATATATGATAATGCTTTTTATAATTGCCTAAAGCTTCAGAATATCTCGATTCCCGAAGGTGTTAAAAATATATATGCTTCTGCTTTTAAGGCATGTTCTTCGCTGAAATATGTTTATCTTCCTACAACCTTAGAATATCTTGGAAAGGAAGTTTTTAATGGCGATTCCCTTCTATCAAATATTAATATTCCCTCCCGATTATCCGAAATTCCAGAGGGCACATTTGAAAACTGCATATCGCTTAATATAACTATACCCGATAACATAACATCAATAGGAAGCAAGGCATTTTATAATTGCTTCAGTCTTGGCGGAATAATTGATAACATTAATAATTTTGGTGATTTATGCCTGTATAACACAAAAATTACTGAAATTGATTTATCAAATTTATCTTCGCAAATCAGCATAGGTAAATATGCATTTTCAAACTGCGATGAACTTCAATATGCAAACTTAAATAATGAAAACATTGAAAGTCTTGATGTTGGAACTTTCAAAGGAGCAAACATACTTGAAAGAATTATTCTTCCCGATAATTTAACTCAGATTCCCGATGAATTTGCAATGGATACAGCATTGCTGAGTATCTCACTTCCAGAAACAATTGAGTCAATCGGAGAATATGCGTTTTGCGGGGTTAATATTAGAAAAATAACAATTCCCTTTGCAACAACGTCAATCGGAAAATATGCTTTTTCAGCATGTTATAATCTTTCAAATGTTGATTTTGAAAACATTGAAGAAAGAACCAGCAGAACTATCATTTATTACTATGCGTTTTACGAATGCATTTCATTAAAGAGTATTGAGCTTCCCGAAGGCTCAACGGGCGTTACAGATTATTGCTTTGCGGCAAGCGGCTTGGAAAGCATTAGTCTTCCTTCATCATCAAAAGGAATAGGCATCGGCGCTTTTGCAGGAACCCCTATTAAACACATTATAATTCCTGGTAATGTTACAGTATTACACAAAAACGCATTTACAGAGTGCATTTATCTTGAATCAGTTGAATTTTCACCAAATTCAACGCTGACTAAAATTGAATCTGAATGCTTTAAAGATTGCACAAGCTTATCGAAAATAACGTTCCCGGCAACACTTAAAACAATAGATAAAGCTGCGTTTTCAAACTGTAATTTAAAAACGATTGAAACGCCCGAAAGCTGCACAAATATTGGTGAAAATGCATTTGAAGATAATCCACTGATTTCTGCAACTATTAAAAACAAGTCGACAACAATAGGCAAGAAATCGTTGTTCTATGATCCAGAGAATGATACATACACGGATTCAGGAGTTATTTACGGACATAATCCTTCAACTGCAAAATCCTATGCTGCTTCTCACTCTATTCTGTTTTTGCAGATAAACACTTCAGGAGAATCAGAGGATGATGAAGAATTCATATCCCTAAGCGGTTCTTATCAGGGCGGTGTTTGGAACATAAGCGGTAAAGATGAAAAAACTCTTGTTATCAGCGGAAACAATATTTCGTCTTTAAGCATTATTGATGAAAACTCAAACGAAACTACCTTTGCAAATCTTGTTAATGATTATAAAATTAGCAGAGTTTATATCGGCAACGGAATAACCACAATACCCGATTACTTTCTCTATGATGAATCAGGCGTTGGCGTTAACTTTGTTCGCCTGCCAAACAGCCTGAAATCAATCGGCGCACACGCATTTGACGGAACATCGGTTATTGCCTTCTATAATTCAGCAAGAGCAGGCAAAATAAATGACGGCATTTATTCCTCATATATTCCTCAGAATGTTACTCATATAGGGGAATACGCCTTTGCACACACTGATTCTCTAAATGCTGAATTTAAGCTACCTAAGGATTTAACAGAAATCCCCGAAGGCTTGTTCTATCGCTCCGGTGTTCACAATGTTTCAATGTACGGCAGGGTTACAAAAATCGGCAAAAAAGCATTTGCAGACTGCGAAAATATGACCTCGCTCTATGTTCCCTGCTCTGTTACAGAGATTTATGCCGATAACGATATTAATAACAGCGCCTTTGGCTATGCATACGGCAAGGTTAACGGCAATCTCTTGGTATTAACAAGAAGCGGTTCTGTCGGCGATTCATACAGCAAATCCCTTGGGCTTCATACATCCGATTATCTCGGCGTTCCGTACAGAGAAGGAAAATTTGCAGACAGCAGCTCAACGCTATATACCTCTCAGATGGAATGGAAATATTATATCGAAGATAATTCACTGGTTCTTAGCCCTGTTGCAAGCAATATGACCGTTTACACAAACGCTAAAAAGTTTTATGAATACTATCCCGACAGCAATTCAACCTCGCTGAGAGCAAGCACCATTGATGCAAGCATTATGAATCTCAAGCCCGATAAAGTTACTCTTGACCGTATACTTGAATTCAGTTGCCCTGATTTTCTTTCTGTTTTCAATCCGAAGGAAATCCAGGTTTATAACTCGCTAAGGCTACTTGGTGAAAGAAGCTTCGCGGATTGCGAAAGAGTTGAAGAAATCCATCTTCCAATGGCATTCAGCAATGCGGGAACATATTGTTTCTCAGGTTGCACCTCACTTAAACAAGTTAGTCTTGGCTACGGAGTTGCAAAAATTGAAGAGGGTCTGTTCAATGAATGTCGGAATCTTGAAGCGGTTGACCTCGGTAATGTTGTTTTACAAAATATAGGTCAGAAAGCATTTTATAACTGCAACAAGCTTAAATTTGTTAACCTCAAAAACATAACAAGCTACAACAGAGGAACAATTGGCGATTATGCGTTTTATAACTGCGTCAACCTTCAGGAAATCAATATTCCCGATAATATTAAAACTATTGGCACAAAGGCGTTTTATAACTGCATTCAGGCTCAGCAGATTAATATTTCAGGCAATGTTGAAACAATCGGAAAGGATGCATTTGCAAACATCTTCTATTGCGAGAGAATTAATCTTAATTCCGAGATTAATTCAAACGCAATAACAAACGAAAGAGAGATTTTCGCAAATCTCGGCTCATACACAAACGGAATTGAGGTTAATATCGGAAACTCGGTTCAAAATCTTGATTGTAAGTTCTTTGACGGGTTAAAGATAACAAAGCTCAATCTTGGCTCATCTGTTAATAATCTTGAAAATAAGCAGTATCTCGGTATGCTAAGCGAAATAACTGCTGATAACAACGAAACCTATTCGGTTATTGATAAGGGATTATATAACAGCGCCGGTGATGTTTTGGTTCTCTATCCCCAAAGTCAGAGCGATGTTAAAATTGCGCAAACAGCAAAATACATTTCCGATTATGCACTTTATAAAACAAACGCAAAATCCATAACCCTTCCCGATTCAATTGAAGCAATCGGAGTAAGCTCGTTTGCTGATTCAGAAACACTTGTCGGAATAACGCTATCCGAGAACATAAGCGAGATTCCAAAGAATGCATTTAAAGGCTGCACAAAGCTCAGACTTCTCAATCTTCCTGAAAGTGTTCTCGCAATAAGAGAAAGCGCATTTGAGGGCTGCACATCACTTGTTAGCGCAGTATTCAATGCCTCGCTTGATGAAATCGGCAAAAATGCTTTCAAGGGCTGCGTTAAGCTTGAAGGTCTTGCCTTCCCCGAAAACCTGAGCAGGATTGACGAAGGTGCATTTGAAAACTGCAGCAAGCTTAAATATGCATATATATGGCATACTCTTATCGGCAATAACGCATTTAACAACTGCTCAAATATCAGCTTGTTTATGCCTGTCAGAACTGATGCATACAGATATGCAAGAGAATTCCAGATCCCCTACTCTGCATACACCGATGAAGATTTATTCTATGATGAATGGGCAATAAAAATAGACGCCCTTGCAGGTTACCTCGGATACTGCGAAGAGGATGGTCACGGTGATATTCAGTACTTAACTGTTTATCAGGCAGACTGCGAACACGACGGTTTTGTTATCGGAGTTTGCGAATATTGCTCTGAAATTCTTGAGGAAATTCATATTGATGCGTACGGTCATAAATACAATGTTGAAACCTGTATACCCCCAACCGAAACAACAAGAGGAATAACCGTTTCAACCTGCGAGCGGTGTCACCAAACAAAAACTACCTACGAGCCACCGCTTGACGAAAGCTTTGAAAAAGAAGTCCATACAGTCAGCGGAAAAATTGAAATTGCAGCGGATAGAAAAGCAAGAACAGGCATTGCCCCAGTTAAAAATGCAAGCATAACAATTGACGGAATGGTTGTTGCAACAACCGATGAAAACGGCGATTTCAGCCTTGAGCTTGAAACAGGCTCGTATATTGCCCAGATAAAATACGCATATGGATTCACTCGAACAATTTATATAGTCGTTAAGAATGAGGATATAGAATACGAAAATCCGATTGCAATAGTCGGATGCGACTTCAGCAAGGACGGAGTTATTAACGATGAGGATGTAACTCTCTTCCAGATGATTATTTCTGCGAAGAAGGATGACCCATCTTATCTATCCTTTGTTGACCTCAACGGCGATGGTTATATAAACGTAAAGGATTTGCTATACATCAAGGCATTTAACGGAGCATCTGCTTCTGAATTTGCTTACAGGCAAATCATTATAGTTTAATCAAAACAATATTTTATATTGATTTGATATAGGGCAGTAAAGGAAAAGCAGACCTTGCGGTCGGCTTTTCCTTGTTTTTAATTTTTAATCTATGGTTTGAGTTTTTGAGTCAGTGTAAACAGTAACGATTTTGCCGTTCTGACCGCCAACCTGATAGGTTACATATCCTCTGTATCTGATATTACCTGAAATTCCGTTAATAACAATGCTGAACTGATTAGCTCCGACGAGCTTTGTTGATTTTGCTCTGATAATTCTGTATTCACTTTGCGTGCCCGAATTTTCAAGAACAAGCTCGCTTTCGGAAGGAGTTTTGCCGGACGGAACTCCAACCAGGAAGCCGTATTCAAGAACAGTGTTGTATTCACTTGAGTCAGGAACAAGCTGGCCGTTGAAATAAACCTTATTCTTTGAATTAACAACCTCAACCTTAGCATTGCTCTGTCTGATATTGATTGACGGAAGTGTTAAAGCAAATTCCGCTGCGGTTGCAACAGCTTTGATTTCAGTTGATTCAGTAACGTAGAAGGTTAATTCAGAGCCTTTAAAGAACGGTCTGTATTCATTTGTTCCGGCAATTTTTTCAACATAACCGTAAGCGTTTTCATCCGATACAGTAACCTTTGTATTGTAAACATCGGTTTCACTTGAGTAAAGGGTTTCGCCGTTTGTTGACTTAACAGTAACCGAATAATTATCGCTTGATTTAGCTTCATATCTTGCTGTAATTTCAACATCACCCGTTACTGTTATCGAAGCATCTTCAACCTTGGAATTATTGATATAATATCCAACAAAATTGTAGTTGAGAATTTGAGCAGCTTCGGGAAGAGAATATGCCTCGTTATCAGCAACATAATTAATCTGCTGAGTGGGGTGTTTTCCGTTTTGATAGTCGCGAATTATCGAAATCTTATGCGGAGTTGCTTCGCTTCTTGTTTCGGCAACAACCTTCATATCGCCTATTACCTTTGTTGTATATACCGAACCCTCGCTCTGATACTGCTTGCTTCTTGAGGTTGTTTCAGAAGTATATTCCATATACCACGCAGTGTCCTCATTTTCGGAATCAAATACAGCAGTATTATTATAAGTTGACGAATAATGCGTTTCATCAATCGTTTCATCCGAACCGTTCAAAGCAAAAGCAACTGATTTAACATTATCGTTAACAGTAATTGTGTAGCGTCTTATATGAGTTGTTAAATATGAAAGTCCGTTGCTTGTTGAACTGTTAACGGTCGCCTGGTCTGTCTCGTTGTTAACGGTTTTAACGGTATAGGTATTATTGTCGGCGCCGGTGTATGTCTTATCAGCACCGATTACCGAGGCAGACAACGTTTCAACCATAGCTTCTGGTGAAACTGCATTGGAAAAATCATAAATATCATTATCGGTTTTTGTTATTGATTCAATGATTTCTTCAAATGCGCTTGTGTCAACTGCCTTATCGGCTGTTAAATTACCGAGAGCATTATTGATTGCTTCTGTTTGAGAATTAATCTCCGACTGAGCGTCGCTCTTCTTAACATTCTTTCTGACATCAGCGCTGAGAGTTGCATTATTCTTCGCATTGTTCAATGCCTGAATTAAAGCATTAACGCTTGCCTCGGAATACTCTGCTGTGTCGGAGGATGAAAGAGCTTCTATACGGCTCTCGCCGTTTTCAAATGCTTCATCAAGGCTTGAATAATCTGCACGCTCAACAAGATTAATTGCATCAAACGCCTCTTTAGCTTCCTTAATCTCGCTTGCAGCAGCCTCAACAGTATTTGCAAAATCAGCCTGATAATCAGACTCGCTGTATTCAACAGGATTACTTGTTAAAACCTTATATGCAGCAAGATAGAATTGATTAAGTGAATCATCAGTGTAATTAGCTTCGTTATCCTTAACCTCGTTGTAAAGGGCTTTCAAGGTGTAGTTTGAATGGTTTGGAACCTTGGTTGCATTCGATGATTTGAGAATATCATAAATTGGTTTGTAGTTAACTACATAGATGTTATGATTAACATCTGTAATATCTCTTGCAGAACCATCCCAAGCTCTATACGGAATGCTGGTATAATGTTCATAAAAACTTGAGGTGTTTCCTGAGCCTGTATAATTTAACTTATTCCAGAAATATCTCGGCGTGTTTCTGTTATCAAAGGTATAAGTATAATCATACTGAGCGCCGTCACCGTATCCGATATAAGTATAATTAGCAAGCTGACCGTTTTGATTAATAATCCCGTCATCATAATTATACGGTTTTGTAGCTCCGGGCCACGCTGTATTATCATTATCAACATATCCCGTCCAGTAATGAGCGTTATGAAAGTTTGAATTAGATGATTGATTTACAAATATTGTTTGTAAAGTTCGAGTTGTTCTACTTGCATTAACCTGCGAAACAGCAGTAACCGGAAGCGCAGGAGTATTAACGCCGTCATACATCAAAACTATATTATTAGGCCAATAAAAATCGTAATAAATATTATTCTGTGCGGCAACACCTTTGTGAACAGTATCGTTATACGAACATGCCAATACATTGTTGAATCCACCCTTAGCAACATTTGTATAATGATAAGCGTTTCTCGTTGCTTTGTTTTCGCTTGCTGTTACATCGTAGTTTTCAAGATTTGAGCGAACATAGTCTCTTGCAACTGCTGCATCTCTGTTATCAACAGCCTCCTGATAAAGATTTGCAGGGTCTAAAGCCTGAGCATAGAAACGAACATCCTTAACATATGATGTATCATTTTCTGCCTGCCACCAGCTTGGAACTCCCATATTACCAAGGAAAACATAGTTAGTCGGAAGCTGCAGCATTCCAAGCATACCGTAGGAATAATCATTTCCTGTTTGATTATTTCCGTCTATCTTAGTTATTAAGGTTATATCATTGCTATATGTTGAAACGCCGTCTTTCCAAACGCAAAGTTTAACCTGATTCGCACTAATTGGAACAATATTTATCTGAATATAACTCCAGGTGTTTGCGCTCAGAGTAAATGCTCCGCTGATATCAACAAAGTGTTCGCTCCAGTTTCCGCCACTGTTACTGCCGCTGCAATAATTGAAAAGAATCATTCCGTCTTCTCTGACTGCTAAATATCTTCCTGCAGGAGAAGGAGTCCACTTATTGTTACCAATACCCATTATTACATTTGCGTTAACAGCATCACCCGGATTAACCCAACCTGCAAGTGAATATGACGCAGCAGTGTGGCTGACTATCGGGTCAACAATATTGTGGTCTCCGCTGTGAGAAACATTAAGAACATTTGCCATATCATTAACTGTTGATGTTCCATCATCTCTGCGATAGATAAGCTTTTCGCTAAACTCTGTCTGAAGCTCGCGTTCAGTTACAGCTCTGTCTCTGAATCTTATGCGTGAATATGTTCCATAGCCATAACCGGAAGAAGAATGACCGTCTGTAAATCCAAAGGCAGCATATCTTGTTCCGCTATCCGGAAAATCAACTGTTGCAGCTATTTTGCCGATTTGTTCGCCATCTCTAAAGAAGGTAATATTTGTTCCATCTGAAACAATATCATAGTGATATGTAACGCCGAGAGTCAACGCCTTGTTTGCAACCCAAGTATCGCTGTTTTCACCCGATTTTCTAACCCAAATATCACCGTTTCCAAAAATCATAACATAGTCAGTATATTCTGACGGTGCACCTGAACCTGTTCCAAGAGCAAATATCGGAGCTGAATGAGCACTTTCTAAAGAATAATCAAACGAAACCGTGTAAACATCATCAGGTAACATTGAACGAACATCATCGTCGTTAACAAAAAATGTTGTGTTCTTTAATGTTGCATAACCGCCGTCATGTGGAATCTTTATTGAGCTTCCATTTTCCTTCATCATGACATTGACATCTCTCAAAGACGAATCATTATACGTTTCATATCTCCAGCCGGTTGCATTTATATCATAAGATGTAGTGAAATTATACATAATGTCATCGTCGGTTACGCCGCCGTATGTTGAACACAGTGTGTTATATTCCTCGGATGAGATATGAACTATTGAACCGTGACGGGGAGTAAGATTTGTAAATCCGTATAATTCCTCAACAGTTGAAATCGGATTACCGTCTGAAACACTAATTACAGAGCCCTTTGCCGCAACGGCAGCTAAGCTTGGTCCCATATTGTAGATTGCAAAGTTTCCTGCCGCGCCGAATCTGTCTGCAACAAGATAATAGTTACTTCCGACCGTGTAAACCTCACAGCCTTCAATAGCTCCTGTGTTTGAGGAAGTTTCAAATTGTCCTACATAAGTATAAGGACCGGTATATTCAGATGCGGTTGCAAGGCAAACAGTGCTTCTGCCGGGTGTTTCATCCTTATAGAACATATAATAAGTGTTGCCCTCTTTAATAATATCGGCATCAATATCATCATATCCGGGGTCATATAACACCTGAGGAGCAGAATAATGAGTCCAATCCATAAGGTCGTCAGTTAGCATATAATGCATTCTTGTTGCCTGATAGTCGCCGCCGGCGAGAGCAAAATAAACCATATACTGCCCGTTTTCATAATAAACTTCGGGAGCCCATGTTCTTTGGAAGTCGCTATTTGAAAAAGAGGTTCCTCTTGTGCTATTACAAATCTGAGCAATATTTATATAATAAGCGTCGCTCCAGTTAACTAAGTCGCGCGAACGCCATATAACCATCTGAGACTGATTACCCCAAAAACCGTATGCAGTTGCTTCAAGGTCGGTTGCAATACAGTAATAATAATCGTCTGCACCCTTGAAAATATACGGGTCGCGAACACCGTCTGTGTATGTGTATCCGTCGTAATTATTTGTGTCCGTGCTTTTTTCCTGAAGAATTGCATTTCCGCCGTTTAACGGTTTGAAATTAATTCCGTCGTTGGAAACAGCCATTCTTATTTGCTGTTCGGTCTGAAGATTTCCCGTAAAATATGTCATAAGGAAATGCTCACCTTCATCCGCTTTAGCTTCAAATGCAGAAAAATTCAATGCACCAAAGCTTGTTAAAACGAATGCAAGGCTGAGAAACAGCGAAGTAAATTTATTTAATTTTGAGTTTTTGTTATTCATATGCACAATCCCTCCAACATACCATTTTTGCAATATTATTATATTATAATTAATTAAATTCGTCAATCAATTTATGAACATTTTGTTAACAGTGTTATAAATCATAATTTTAATCAAATTTTAGTAATAATACATAAGTTTATATGTGATAAAATTAAAGCAGAGCAAATGCTCTGCTTCAGTGTGTCGACTAACCTATAAAATAATGGAGACACACCGGCAGACTTTAGAGAAAGAGGCAAAATTTCGTTTTCTTGCGAGCGGGAGCTGTACAAAGGTACTGCCCCCGAGCAAAAAACGAAAAGCGCAAAAATTCCCGAGAATTCGATGTT
>JAFUZY010000153.1 GCA_017476375.1 Eubacterium sp. | reverse complement strand
TTTCTGTTTCAATTCTTGCAGTTCTCAATCAGATAACTCTTGAGCCGATTGCAAAGGCAGAGGCGGACGCAACTGCTGCAGTTTACAAGGCGGTTTATGCCGACGCAGCAGATTTTGAAGAAATTGAAAAGTATGGGGACAATTCCTCATATAAGCCGGAGGACGACTCAATAGTTATCAACGGTGTTCTTAATGCAAAGAGCAGCTCGGGCGAAGTTCTCGGCTACGTTTTTGATGTAACCTCTAAAAACGGCTACGGCGGAGATGTTCAGATTGCCGTAGGAATAACAAAGAAAGGCGAAATAACCGCTTTCAAGGTTATTTCAGCAAGCGAAACTCCGGGTCTTGGCGCAAAGGCAATGGAGGAGGAATATGCCTCCCAGTTTTCAGGGCTTAAGGCTGATGAGGTTAAATTTGTTAAGGGCTCAAGCGCTAACCGCGATAACAACGAAATTGATGCAATCAGCGGCGCAACAATAACAACAACCGCAACAACAAATGCGGTTAACGAAGCAATAAAGCTGTTTAATGCAGAGTTGAAAGGAGAGTGAGATATATGAAGGGTATTACTGAAAGACTTTATAACGGAATTGTTAAAGAAAATCCGACATTCGTTCTTATGCTCGGAATGTGTCCTACTCTTGCGGTAACAACAAGCGCAAAAAACGGCATAGGAATGGGATTTGCAACCCTGGTTGTTCTTGTTTTATCAAACTTTATGATTTCTCTTCTCAGAAAAATCATTCCGGATGCAGTTCGCGTTCCCGTTTATATAACGATTATCGCTTCTTTCGTAACCGTTATCGAAATGGTTATGCATGCGTATGTTAAATCGCTTTACGATAGCCTCGGAATTTATATTCCGCTCATCGTTGTTAACTGCATAATTCTCGGCAGAGCTGAATCATACGCAAATAAAAACGGTCCGATTCTTTCGATTTTCGACGGAATAGGAATCGGTCTTGGCTTCACGCTCGGTTTAACCTCAATCGGAATAATCCGTGAGCTGCTTGGCAACGGAACAATTTTCGGTCTTCAGATTATGCCGAAATCATATGAGCCTGTTTCGATATTCGTTATGGCTCCGGGTGCTTTCCTTATTCTTGCACTTCTCTGTGCGCTTCAGAATAAGCTCAAGCTCAAGGGCGCAAACAGACATGTTAAAGGAAACGGCGGTTGCGGCGGCGACTGCTCAACATGCCCGATGAAGGAGGTTGAAAACGATGGCTAATACTTTATTTCTTGTTTTGATTTCAACCGCTTTGGTTAACAATGTTGTTTTATCGCAGTTTCTTGGAATCTGCCCGTTTATCGGCGTTTCAAGAAATGTTAAAACTGCAGCAGGAATGGGCGGAGCAGTTATCTTTGTTATAACGATTGCCTCTGCAGTTGCTTCACTGCTCTACACACATATTCTTGAAAAATTCAATTTAACCTATCTGAAAACAATTGTTTTCATTATGGTTATTGCATTTCTTGTTCAGCTCGTTGAGCTGTTTCTCAAAAAATTCGTTCCTCCGCTTTACAGAGCGCTTGGCGTTTATCTTCCGCTTATAACAACAAACTGCGCCGTTCTCGGCGTTGCGTTAACAAATGTTCAGAAGGAATACGACTTATTAACAAGCGTTGTTTCGGGCTTCGGAACAGCTGTTGGCTTCTGCGTTGCAATTGTTATTATGGCAGGAATAAGAGAAAAAACAGAAACAAACGATTTTCCCGAAGCATTTAAGGGAACGCCTGCGGTTCTTTTAACTGCGTGCCTTATGTCCATCGCGTTTTACGGCTTTGGCGTTTTGCCGAAATAAGGAGGTGCAGTAATGAACACAACAGAGATTATCACTGCGATTATTGTTTTGGCAGTTGTTGCGCTTATTATCGGCGTTATCCTTTCCGTTGCGGAAAAGGTTTTCAAGGTTGAGGTTGATGAAAGAGAAGAGGCAATCAGAGAAGAGCTTCCCGGAAGTAACTGCGGCGGATGCGGTTTCGCAGGCTGCGATGCCTGTGCAAAGGCTATTGCCTCGGGTGAGGCGGCAGTTTCAGCCTGCCCCGTTGGCGGCGCTCCCGTTGCTCAGAAGATTGCAGAAATTATGGGCGCAGAGCTTGGCGAGCTTGAAAGAATGACCGCCTATGTTAAGTGTGACGGAACAACGGAAAAGAAGCAAGAGGATTACAACTATTTTGGTATAGACAGCTGCGTTTATGCCGCTCTTCTTCCCGGAACAAGCCCGTATGCCTGCAAATTCGGATGTATCGGGCTTGGCTCGTGCGCAAGAGTTTGCGACCAGAAGGCGATAAGAATTATCAACAAGAAGGCTGTTGTTGATGAGGATTTGTGTATTGCCTGCGGAAAATGCGTTAAAATCTGTCCGCATCATCTTATTGATATTATTCCTGCATCCTCTCAGCAGAGAGTTCAATGCTCTTCGCTATCCAGAGGTAAGGAAGTTAAAAATGCCTGCTCGGCAGGTTGCATAGGATGCGGTCTCTGCGCAAAGAACTGCCCGAGCGACGCAATTGTTTTCAACAACAATATTCCTAAGATTGATTATTCAAAATGCACTCACTGCGGACTTTGCGCAGAAAAGTGCCCTGTTAAAATTATTAAGGTTTATAATCAATGAAAAAACTGATATCAATAGTTTTAATATTGGTTTTATCGGCGGTATGCTGCTCCTGTGGCATACCGCTTAATAATCAGCGCTTTTCAAAGGATTTTACAGGCGTTTTCGACACGGTTTCATCAATAACCGCCTACGACTCAAGCCAAAGTGAATTCGATAAGCACTATAAGCTTTTCTATGAAAAGCTTGAAGAATACCATAAGCTCTTTGATATTTATAATGAATATGAGGGAATAAATAACCTCAAAACCCTTAATAAAAAGGCGAAAAATGAACCCATAAAGGTTGATGAAAAAATAATTGATTTGCTCACCTTCGGCAAAGAGGTTTATGAGTTAAGCGAGGGAAAAACAAATATCTGCTTCGGTTCCGTGCTTTCTCTCTGGCATACGGCTCAGGAAACAAAAACCCTTCCCGATGAAAACAAGCTCAAAGAGGCGGCAAAGCATACGGATATTAATTCCTTGATAATTGATGAAGAAAAGCAAACGGTTTATTTCAAGGATGGGCAAATGAAACTCGATGTCGGGGCAATCGCTAAGGGATATGCTGCTGAGAAGGTCTGCGAGTGGGCAAAGGATAACCTTTGGCAATCGGCAATGCTCAGCCTCGGCGGAAATATCTGCACTTTCGGATATAAGAATAATGACGGACGAACAAAATGGAATGTTCAGATAGAAAGTCCAAAGGAAAAAGACGAAAGCGGCGTTGCAATAGTTAAAATCAACGATAAAAGCGTTGTAACCAGCGGCGATTATCAGCGTTATTTTGAGAAAGGCGGCAAAAGATATTGCCATATTATCAACACAAAAACCCTCTATCCAAGCGAATATATGCACTCCGTTTCGGTTATCTGCAATAATTCAGCCCTTGCAGATGCACTTTCAACAACGCTTTTCAATATGAGCATTGAAGAGGGTAAAGCCTTAATAGAAAAAACAGACGGCGCCGAAGCCGTCTGGGTTGATAATGAATATCAAACAATGTATTCTTCAGGGTTTGGAGAATACATTATGTGATAATTACGAATTACGAGTTACGAATTACGAATTTCGGGACCTGCGGTCGGCGATTATAATAGTTTTCAGTCATTAGATATTAGTAGTTTGTTGAGATATAGAATATAAATAATATATAAAAATGAATGCCTTTTAATTGCTTTATTATATGTTTCAGTTATAATGATTAAAAAAGCATATTCCTTAGAGCACGAGAATTTTTCGTTTTTGAAAGGATGATAAAATGAAAAGGTTTTTACCATTTAAAATCAGACCGTTTAATATGGCTAATTTTTCAGGTGGGTCAGGGTATCTTGTTTTTTACTACATATATATACTGATTGGAACACAGCTGCTTAATATTTTTATAAATATACCGCTTACTCTGATAACATCAAAGATAACCAAAAGCGAAGGCTGGATAAAAACTAAAACAGTAAAGAAAGGTTTAAACTTCGTTTTTATTCCGATATCTGTTGTTTTAACAATAGTCCTGACATTTGTTTATATGTTTGGTTTGGAATTTATTTATGAAGACAGGTCAATTGTGTCGTTTATAGCATATGTTTTTTGTGCAGCAAGTCCGTTTATAATTATTTATCTTGCGATTATAACAGCAGTAAACACAGCTGAGGAAAGAGAAAAAGCCGCTCTTGACGATATAAATGAGAAAGAGGTTAAAGGTTCTTCGTTTATACTCAGGTCAATAGCATTTACGGCGCTTTATTCCTTTATGGCTTTTCCAATTTCATTCGTATTTAGCGCAGTAATTGATTCAGTTGTTTATTAAAGCTATGAAAAGAATCAAAAGTATCAGACCTGAAAGCTTCGGAGCTCTTTTGTTCAGCGAAAAGCCGGGCTATGTTGCCTATTTAAACAAAAGCACAGCAAAGCTGATGAAAATAAAAAATGATGATAATATCATTTTGCCCGAAAATATTTTCAGTTTTCCTATGGACGCGCATTTTGCTCTGACAACAAGGTGCAATCTGTTTTGCAAAGGCTGCTATAATACAATTGCCTCAGATGAAAAATGCGATATTGATTTTGAAAAAGCAAAAAGAATAATTGATAATCTTTCAAAAATGAAGGTTTTTTCAGTTTCTTTCGGTGGAGGAGAGCCGACTTTGCATCCTCAGCTTTTTGAAATCGCAGAATATGCAAGAAGCAAAAATATTTTGCCGAATATAACCACAAACGGAGTTAATATGACTGCCGATATGGCAAAGAGGATGAAGGTTTTCGGCAATGTTCATCTAAGCCTTCACGCAATGAGGGATAAGGAGCATCTTGAAAATGCCGCAAGACTGCTGAAAAAGGCAGGAGTTAAACAAATCGGCTTGAATCTTCTGCTTTCGGCAGAAACAATTCCTGAAATTGAAAGCATTTTCAAATGGGCAAAGTCGCTTGGTTTTCGTAAAGTGCTTTGTTTAAGATATAAATATACCGAGAAAAACAAAACAATAACGGAGTTATCAATCGACGATAGCTACCAAAATGTTTTTGAAGATATAATGCACTTTGGAGGAAAGTACAGACTCAAGGTTATGGCTGACTGTTCAGCGTTGCAGGAGTTTGCAGGATATAATCAAATATCCGAAAAGCTGCTTTATTACTTTGACACAAACGGATGTCAGGGGGCGAACGCTTATATTGCAATAACGGTTGAAGGCAAGGTCAAGCCCTGTTCCTTTTGGGAAGAAGAATTATTCAACGCTGAAACAATGACTCAGGAGGACTGGCTTTATAATGAAAAAATAGTTGCCTTCAGAAATGCACGGCATAGTCAGCATTGCGGCAATTGCGAGCATTTTAAATTATGTAACGGCGGCTGCAGATTGAAAAATCTGAGCTGCTGTAAGGATTAAAAAACCGGATTCACATTTTCGTGAATCCGGTTTAAATTATTCATTTTTTAGCCTTCGCCGTGGAGTTGTTTCCAGTGAATTTTGCAGTATTCATCCAAATCACCGTCATTGTCGCCGTCAAAGGCAGGGTATTTTTCATCGTCAACCCTTGCTTCGTTCTGGCAATCGTATTCCTCGTTGTATGCGCAGCGAACAGCGTCTTCACCGCCCTCTGAAAGCGAGGGGATGAAAGCAACGCAGAAGATTGCAAGAAGCGCAACGCAGATAACTGCTTTGTTCCATTTATATGGGTGTTTATCCTCTTTATCGCATTTCTTAAATAGCTTATCGCAGTCGATTGCATCAAGGAATTTAACCTTTTCAAAAATCATACAAACAAGCTTTGAAAGGAAGAAGGCAATAGCGCCTGCGAGAGTTCCGACAACGAGTCCGCAAAGAACATCGCTTGCATAGTGAACCATTAAGTAAACTCTTGAGCCCATTGTGCAAAGAGCAACAACGGGGAAAATCCATGCAATTTTCTTTTTCTTATCGCTGAGGAAGCAAAGGAACATTGAAATTGCGATTTCAAAAGCAGCGGTTGTGTGGCCCGACGGGAAGGAATAATCGCTTTCTGAAAGTGAGCCTGCGATTTGATACCATCCTTTAGGTTCAGTAGCGTTATAGTATTCTTTTACATTCTGAAGCGTGTTATAAGGTCTGATTCTGAGCGCCATCGGTTTAACAACAACATTGGTAACAATTGTTCCGATTGCGATTGCAAAAATCAAAGCAAAGCCGTATTTTCTTGTTTTCTTGAAGAAGCAGAGCACAATTCCAAGAATAGCCATCGGAATAACAAACGCCTCATCGCCGAAGGTTGTGAAAATTTTTGCAACTGCGGTTAAAAATCCGTTTTGCATTGAGCCGAAGAAATGGAAAACCCATAAATCAAAGGCGTAAAATGTTGAGTCGATTTTGTCGCCGAGCGTTGCTGCGGCAAGAAGAATAGGATTCATAATAATTTCTCCTTAAAATAATTATTAAATCGGGTGTGGGTTATTCCCCTGCTAGGGGAAATGTCGAGCTTGCGAGACAAAAGGGTCTGGCGCCCGCTCCAAGGGGAGCCCACCCTGAATTTTTCATTCTTCATTTTTAATTTTTAATTGTGCGTAGCACTTTCTGCTATGCACGAGCAACCATTTCGCCGTATTCTTCCTTGCTCTTTTTGATGAATTCTTCAACCTGTTTTGCCGAAGGCATTGCATCCGAGCAGGAATGAGCGGAAATAAGAATTGACGCAGACGCTGAGCCAAATTCAAGGCAGTCGATTATATCCTTGCCCTGAAGAAGTGAATAAAGGAAGGAGGAACCGTAGCCGTCGCCGCCGCCGAAGCCCTTGAGCTTAACTGCCGGGAAGGGCTTGATTGTGTAGAACTTACCGTCGTTTGTGTAGGCTGTTGAGCCTTCCTTACCGTGTTTGATAACGCAGATTGAAGCGCCGAAGGACTGCCAGTATTTAGCTGATTCGGGGTCGCTTTCTCTTGCGCCAATGATTCCCTCGGTTAAATCAAACTCTTCTCTTGAGCCCATAATAATGTCTGCATTCTGAGCAACAAGGCTGTAGTAAACAGCGATTTCATCCTTGCTCTTCCATGTGTATTCGCGATAGTCAATATCGAAGATAATTCTTGTGTTGTTTTTCTTTGCAAGAATCATTGCTTTAAGGCAAGCCTCTCTTGAAGGGCTCTGAGCAAGAGCTGTTCCGCTGATAACGATTGCCTTTGCAGACGCTATGTATTCCTCGTCTATATCCTCGGGTGCAAGACAGAAATCCGCAACCTTATCTCTATACATAAGAATCGAGGATTTTTCCTTTGAAAGAATTTCAGTGAAGGTTAAGCCAAGGCATTCGCCGTTTTTAGCTCGGGTTATCTTTGATGTGTCGATGCCTTCTTTTTCAAAGTAGTTAACAACGAAATCGCCGAACTGGTCGTTTGAAACGCAGCCCTGAAAACCAACCTTGCAGCCGAGTCTTGCAAGACCAACTGCGATATTTGCAGGTGAACCGCCAACATATTTGTTGAAATTTGACGACTCTGAAAGAGGCATATACATATCAGTGGGGTTGAAGTCGATTGCAATTCTTCCAATCGGAATGAAATCAATCGGTCTGCTCATATCAAATGTTATATAATTCTGCATAGCTTTAAATCTCCTTTGCTCTGCCTTTTATGCTTTATTGTTTGTACCGAAAATAAGGATGTGGCGCTTTGCGTTTTGATATGCGCCTTCAACCTCGGCAGCCTGCAGGTCGTAGTAACCGTTTATGCTGTTTTCATTATAGCAGGTGTGAACTGTTTTTTCAACCATATCGAAGGTTGCGGTTGCAATGTTAATCTTCTTAATGCCTGTTTTTGAGCATTTAACAAAATCATCGGGCCCAATTCCCGTTCCGCCGTGAAGAACAAGGGGCGTTTTTGTTAATGCGTCAACCTCTTCAAGAATATCAAAACGAAGCTTCGGGGTTGATTTATAGTTTCCGTGGGCATTTCCGATTGCGATTGCAAGCGCGTCAACGCCCGTTTCTCTTTCAAATCTGACTGCGTCATCGGGCTTTGTGCAGTTGATTGCGATATCCTCGCTTCCGTCCTCGCTTCCGCCGACGCATCCGATTTCAGCCTCAACGGCAGCGCCGTATTCTTTAGCTTTTTTAATAACCTCGTTTGTCTGCTTGATGTTTTCATCAAGAGGAAGGTGTGAACCGTCAAACATAACGGAGGTGAAACCGATTTCAAGCGCCTGAGATATTTTTTCCATTGTTTTGCCGTGGTCGAAATGAACGGCAACGGGGGTTGGGGCATTTTTTGCAGCCGCAACCATAAGCGGACCGATAACCTCAAGGGGCGATTGTTTAAGCCTAACTTCAGCAATCTGAAGAATAACAGGTGCATTCAGCTCTTTTGCTGCCTTTAAAACGCCGAGAACCATTTCCATATTTGCAACTGAAAATGAGCCAACGGCATAGTTGCCTTTTTCTGCGTCGGCAAGCAGCTCTTTCATATTAACAAGCATATTTTAGTCCTTTCAGTTTTTAATTGAATACATTTTTAACATTCTAATTTTACTACATTGCATTTTTCTTTTCAACTAATTTTTAATAAATATTGATTTTAACAAAAAAATATCTTATTATTATATCTGCGAGTTGTCCAGACGGTTGCGCACCATTGGTGTGAGGAAAGTCCGAGCAGCGCAGAGCAGGATGACGGCTAACGGCCGCAGAGGGTGACCTTAGGGAAAGTGCAACAGAAATAACCCGCCTGATTATTCAGGTAAGGATGGAAAGGCGGGGTAAGAGCCCACCGAGCAGATGGAGACACCTGCTGCCATGTAAACCCCATCCGCTGCAACGCCGACTGAAGGGTTGTTTGCTCGACACATAACTTCAACGGGCGGCTTGAGCGTATTGGCAACAATGCGTCGAGATAGATAATCGTCCACGACAGAACTCGGCTTACGGGCAACTCGCATTCAGAACTAAAAATGAAGGTGATATTTTGCCAAGATTTGATAACGAGGGTTTCAACCCCGAAAGAAGAATAGACAACGATTCAAGGGACAGAAGCGTTCCAGAGGATGAAAACTATTATATAAATATTAATGATGAGCTTGAACCGCCGACCCGTTCGGCAAGGCAGCAGGAAAACAACTTTTCAGCCGATATTCTTAGGGATTTCGACAGGGAAAGAAGAATCTCAAACGAAAGGGAATCCGAACTAAGAAGAACACAAAAGCCGAGAAAGAACCCTAAAAAAAGAAAAAGGGGAGGCGGCGCTAAAAAGCTTTTGGCAGGCGTTATTGCAGTTGTTCTTGTTATAGTTATTGCAGGGGTTTCGTTAATGAATTCCGTTCTGTCAAAGGTAAACTATGATGAGAAAGTTGAAAATCAATATGTTCAGTCCTCAGACCTTAAGAGCGACAGGGGAGTTAAAAACATTCTTCTTCTCGGAGTTGACGCAAGAAAGAATCAGGATTCAAAAACAAGCCATCCCGATTCTATGATGCTCGTTTCGGTTGACACAAATCATAAATGTCTTAAAATGATTTCGTTTTTAAGAGACAGCTGGGTGTATATTCCCTCAAAAGGATATAACCAAAGGCTTAATACTTCGGCTCAGGAAAGCGGCTACAGCGGAGTTGTTGATGCAATCGAATATAACTACGGCGTTGATATAAACGGCTATGTCGTTACGGATTTCCGTATGTTTAAAGCAATGGTCGACAGTATAGGCGGCGTTGAAATTGAGGTAAGCGAAAAGGAAGCAAAAGAGGTAACAAGCCATCCGAAAAGATACGGCAAGGTTAAACTCGAAGCAGGCAAGCAGACTTTGAACGGCAAACAGGCGCTCGCATATTCAAGAATAAGGAAAATAGACACTGATTTTATGCGCGCAAAACGCCAGAGAACCGTTATAACAAGCATTCTCAACAAGGTTAAATCAAATCCGCTCAAACTATACAGCCTTGCAAAAAACAGCGCGCCCTATCTTGAAACGGATTTATCAAAGAGCGAGCTTAAAAGAATTGCCTTTGCCGCTCTTCCCTGCCTTTCAGGCGAGAAAACAGATGCAAGAGTTCCGTTTGACGGAACATGGGAATATGCAAATATCAACGGCGCGTCGGTTATCAGGGTTGATACGGAAAAAAACAAAGAAGAGCTTATAAAATATATTTATGAAAAAACAGCCGAGGAAATTCTCGCTGAAGAAAAATAAGGATTTGCAAAAGCAAATCCTTGTTTTTTTAGTTACGAGTGCCGAGCCCCGAGTTCCTAGTTTCGGGCGGGACACCCGCACCCGATTATATTTGGTCGTTCCCTCAACAGCACACGGGGACGTTCCTCTCCAAGCACCGTTCTTCCTTGAATTGCGTTCGGAGGTGCGTCCCCATGGCGAACGAATAGACGCTCTCGCTTTACTTCACCATCGGCAGGCGAAAGCGGTCGCTCCCTCCTTCCATTAGTTCGGTCAGTCCAACAATCAAATCAAGGGGACACACCTCTTTCAGAGGAATGTCCCCATTGATTTGAGGGAACGCAAAACGCACTGCTGAATGAATTGCGATAAATCGCGTGAATTGCCGTTGGCATTAATTGCCTTCGGCATTTCGGTTTACTCGCGCAAGCGCTCAAACAATGGTATAAAAAGGGTCGGCGTTCTCGCCGACCCGTTATAATCAAGTGCGAATGTGTCGCCCGACAACTTGCAACGCGAAACGCGCAACTTTTATAATCGTCGCTTGCGACCCGGAACTAACATCTAACAACTAAAAACTATTATAATTGCCGTGCGCAGCACCCGAAACTCTTCACTCTTCACTCTTAACTCTTAATTAAA
>JAFUZY010000019.1 GCA_017476375.1 Eubacterium sp. | reverse complement strand
GGATATGTCCAAGTTCAAGAAGGAAATGGACGAACTCAGCAAGAAGAAGGATGATGATGAAGATGCCGGCGGCGAAGGCTCCATGGAATTTAACTTCTACGGCACCGTCATCCTCGAAGCACACGCAGGCGTTGCGGACGGCAAGTGGAATATCGCATTCCGCGGCGGCAATGTTGGAACCAACGTCAAGGGTAAGTACGAATGGGGTCAGACCTTCTTCTGCGGTCCGTACCCGGCATTCATCTCTTTTGAGGTCGGCTTCCACGCTGATCTTGAAGTGGCGTTTGGTAACAAGGCATCAGCGCGCGCAATGCTCCTTGACGCAGCACTGGGCGTTTCCGTAGAGGCATTTGCCGGACTTGGCTTCGACCTCTCCATCGTTGCCATCCAGCTTGGTATTTACGGCAGAATCGGAGCAGATGTTAACTTCCTGCTCCTGACCCCGAGCGACCAGAAAGCAAAAACCGGAACAAAGCTCACCATCTCCGGTGAGATTGGCTTAAAGCTCAAGGTTAAGCTGCTGTTTATATCCTACAACAAGAAATTCGCTTCAACAGGCTTCAACTGGTCGAAGAAGTGGAATAATTACGACCAAATCAAGAAATACTGGACCGATGAGGGCTACGGTGAGCTTTTTGGAACAACAAAGAGCGGCAGAGCATACAAAATGTATCTGTTTGACGACGGCAGCACAATCGTTGAGGTTGAAGGCGGCGCCGAGCTTGAAGACCGCGACTATCTGGAACTTTCAGAGAGAAGCTGGAACGGCGGCAAACGCATGAGAAAAGCTACCTCAATGACCGATGTTCAGACAAACGCTTATCCATACTCTAACCCGGTATTTACCGACGACGGCGAGATGTTCCTCTATATCTCGGATAACAATAATTCCGAGGAAGCAGAGGGCGTAGTGAGCTACGCTGTTAAGAACGGCGACGGCTATGAGAACAAAGAGCGTGTTGACACCTCAGAGGATAATGTTCTCTCCGACATTGATGTTGTTGCCAGCGGTACGAAGGACAACGCCTTCGCAGCATGGGCAAAGCAGGTCGAGAGCCCTGAGAGAGCAAACAAGGATGCGGCTGTTTCAAACGGCGAGCTCAGCCAGATGTTCAATGCAACTGAAATCTACGCAAGTTCGTATAACGGAACGAAATGGACTACCGAGCGCCTGACGGATAATACTATTGCGGATATGGCTCCCACCGTTGCAAGCTACGGCAACAAGGCTATCGTTGCATGGCGCAGCATGAACGCATCAACCCTTGAGGCAGACAATAACGATATAACCTCCATGTTCAATGTGGAGAACAACATAAACTATAGTTTCTATAACGGAACGAAATGGACAACCGCTCAGGTTGCCTACAACGGAACAACCGGAACAGTAAATGCCATCGACTCCGCAATGCTGTCCGACGGAACGGCGCTCCTTACCTACACCGTTCGCAGCGGCGAAGATGTAAGCAGCACCGAAACCTTCTACACGGTAGTCGACGCAGAAGGCAAGACTGTTACCTCAGGACGCCTGACAAACGACAGCTACACCGATACCAATGCACAGGTAACGGCAGTTAATGAGAATGGCGGCTACTTCGTTCTCGGTTGGTATTCCGAGCATGATGCAGGCGAAGGTTCAACCGTTGAATACGACGCAAAAGGAAACGCAACAAAGAAAGCTGTTGTTGCCCACGATATCCGTCTTACGTGCATCAACAAGAACGGCAGCTACGATATCGACTTCCCCGAGAGCATAGGCGGTTCGGGAGAAAAGGGCATAAGCTCCGATTTCCACTTCTCTGCACCTGCCAACAACACAGACCTTGAAAATGTATCCATCGTATGGTCGCAGCCCAAGGATAGCGACGAGGCAGACGATGCCGGCAAGTACGAGCTTAACGCAGTTCGCTTCTTCAGGGCGGACGGCTTAACTGCTCTTACTGCGCCAACCAATATTGCCACAACGGCTAAGAATTATACGATTGACCGCTTTGACGCATATACCGACGATAGCGGTGCAATCCACTCAATCATCCTCGGCAGCGACTACAGCGACATCAAGGGAATCGAAAAATATGATTCTATCGACCTTGATGCAGCTGCCGGCAACACCGTTACCAGCAATTCTTCCAGCCCTCAGAATCTGGATATTCTCGACGGCGAGGCAATTTCTTCTATGAAACTCGCTACCGGAACATTCCCGAAGACGGCTGCGGATGTCAGCGCTGATATTAATATCTCCGAGGTTATCCCGAACTTCACCACTCCGGTGCAGTTCACCGTAACTAACACGGGAACCGCAGTTCTCGATACCGTTACGGCAACAGTCGGCTCGCAGAGCCAAAAATTCACGGGACTGAACCTTCTTCCGAATCAGTCAACAGCGCTTATGATGAGTTACAGCGTTCCTGCGGGTACAGTGAGCGATACTGCTTATTCTGTAACGAGCGGCGATACTCAACTCGGCGACGGTACGCTGGTAATGAACCGTCCTGACGTAGGTATCACGGGTATTAAAGTCCTTCAGGAGCACGACGGACAGCGTGATGTTCAGGTTATGCTGGACAACGGCTCCGAAATTCCGCTCGCAGGCAGCGGCAAGACTGTTAAACTGGCGTTCTATAAGGATCCCTTCCACGAGAGCAAAATCGGCGACGATATTACTATTTCCGGCGACGCTCTTGCAGAAATTGACGAGGGCACCTATACCACCGTCCAGACCCTCAATGTTACCGACATTGCTGAACTCAACGCTGACGGCGAGATTCCCGAGGAGGGAATGACGGTATATGCTCACGCGTGGGTAGTGGATACCGACGAACCGGATATATACAATAACGAAAACTACATTAATTTCACCGGTCTGCTTGCAAGAAACAACGGTGAAAAGCTGACAACGGACACTTCGGTTGAAGTGAATACCAATGAGCAGGATGAGGTTACCGGTTACACCGTTTACGCCGACATCCGCAACAACTCCATGAAGAAGAAAAAATTCGGCATACCCGTTGCACTTCTTCTGGATGCTGAAGGCAATGTTATTGCACAGAAGAACTTCCAAGATGAATCCCTGACACTGACGAAGGAACAGACGGTCAGCTATTCAGTCAGCTTTACGGCTGATGAATTGAACGGAAAGACTCCTGCAGAGGCATCCGTTGCCACGATTTGCACAGTGGAATTTGACCTGAACGGCGGAACGGGCACCTTCGACCCCGTACAGTCCAACCTTAAAGGCCACATTTCCATTCCCGAAAACAAACCCACCCCGCCGACGGTACAGGAAGGCGAAGAGCCGTTGTTCTTCGAAGGCTGGTACACGCAGGCAGAGGGCGGCGAAAAGGTTACGGAAAAGTATAAGTTCACGGAAGATACAACCGTTTATGCTCACTACGTTAACCACCATCACGAATACACTTACAGTGCGGATGGAACAACCATAACGGCTGTTTGCGCGAATACGGACACCTTCTGCTACCTGGATGAAGATGCCCAGACGCATAAGCACACGGCAACTTTAACCATTGCTGAACCCGAGGGCGAAATCGTTTACGACGGCAAAGCACATCCTGCAATCATAACGGATGAAAACGGCATTCAGGGCGATGTTAAGGTTCTCTATGCTGTGAAGGGCAAAGACGGAACCTATGGCGAAGCTTCTGAGACAGAACCTGTTGGCGCAGGAACCTATAAGGCAAGCATTACTCTCGGCAAAGGCGAAGGCGCTGCAACCGTCAGCGTTGAATATGAGATTAAGAACGCAAAACTGACCGACGTCAGCGCCGCACAGAACGGTACTATGAAGTACAACGGTAGGGCGCAGACTCCGCAGTTCAATGCGCATGCAACCGCAGTTAACGACCAGACTGTAACCTTTACTTTCAGTCTGACAGAAAACGGCGAGTACGGCGAAATGCCGACCTTTACCAATGTTGCTGACTCTGCTACGGTTTATTACAAAGCAATCGCTCCGAACCATGACGAGGAAAGCGGCAGCTTCGCGGTTACGATGGAAAAGGGCGACCGAACTGCTCCAAAGCCGACTTTGGCTAAAGCCACTGTCAATACAATCAGGCTTAAAGAGGTTGAGGATTGTGAGTACAGTATGGACGGCGAGACCTGGCAGGATAGCGCAACCTTCACCGGACTGACGAAGAATACGGAGTATAACTTCTATCAGCGTTTTAAGGAAACCGAGAACTACAACACTTCTCCTTCCAGCGAGGCGGCAACGATTTCAACGACCGCTCACGACCACGAGTGGAGTTTCACCGCAAATGGCGACGATAGCGTTATTGCACAGTGCGTCAGCGCCGATGAGGACTGTCCGCTTAAGGATCAGGACCGCACGGTAACGCTGAAGATTCTTCCTCCCGAAAGAACAGCTACAGGCTACGGTATGCCCGATGCTATCATCAGCGGCTCATTAAAACCGTTTGGTAATCCCAAGGTTAAATACTATAATGCAAACGAAGACGGCACCGCCAAGGTCGGCGAGGCGTTGAGCAAAACGCCGCTTAAAGCAGGAAAGTACTGGGCGGAACTCACCGTCGGCGAAGAAGAAAACACCGCTGCAATCCATGTGGTTTATGAAATCCCCGTTGTTGAAGGTGTTTCTTCCACCGAAGTTGAAATTCCCGAATATATCCGCACCAACGATGCCGCTTCAATTTACAATCTTGAAAGCGGCGACCCGATTGAGGCGATGGCGTGGGTCTATGCAAACGAGGATTCGCTCAGATCGGACGACCCGTGGAATGAGAAACCGAAATACATTGTTTACGGCAAGAGGTATATCGTCCGTCCGGAAGGCATCCCGGTGGAACACTGGCCGTATGACGATAATACGGAATACGCTTTCTGCTATCGTTACAGCACCTACAATGGCTGTGAGCAGCAAACCATACCTGTTGATACCATAATCGCAAGTATTTTATCCGATGACGCTGAGGTTTACATTCCCGGCACCGACAGTATGCTGGTTGAGACGAATGTGGAATTAGGTGCGCCGAGTTCTCCGGAAGAAATGAGCAATCCTTGCTCCGCGCTTGATGCACTTCTTTGGATTCTCTCAAACCAGAAGGAACATCCGATGGGCATCATCATGCTTTCGCAGAGAGATGAATATAACTGCACTTTCCTTGAGTACCGAATCCCCGGTAGTGCCAGAATAGAAACCAGCGACCTGAATTATGTTTACGATGTAAGTGAATGGGAAGAAATGCCGATTTTTGTAGCGAAATCAGGCGGCGCCGGTACAGGTGTGATTAGTCCTAATGTGAGCTACAATGTATCCTATAATCTCAACGGCGGAAACGGAAATGTTCCAACCGGCGGAAAATACTACGTCAAGAGCAAAATTGAGATTCAAAGCGCTGACGAAATCAGCAAACCGAATCTCGTCTTTAACGGCTGGAACACCATGCCAGACGGCACCGGTATTACTTACAAGCCGGGAGACAAATTTGAAGTTCTCGGCAACACAACCTTCTACGCACAGTGGAAGCATGAGCACAACTGGACTCTGAATTACGACGAGGGCAGCCATGTATATACCGCAACTTGCGATGTTCCCGAATGTCCCAACAGCACGCTTACATTGCAACCTAAAGCGGTCGATAAAATGTACGACGGCGAAAACGCGCGCCCCTATATCTGCTCCGACCAATGGACCGAAGAAAACGGTCTGCCCCTTCCAACGCTCACCTTCTACAAAGGCGGCGAGAAGGTTTCAGAGGCAAAGAATGTAGGAACCTACACCGCGCTCGTTTCCCTGGACGGTCATGAAAACAGCGTGGACGAATTCAAAATCACGAAGAGACCTGTTGCAGTCATTGCAGATAACCAGGAAAAACACGAAGGTCAGGCTGACCCCGAATTAACCGTATCCTATGATTCTGTCGGCGCAGCTCTTCACTTTGAAAACGACTCAAGCTACCCGTGGCAGATAGTCACCGAAGGCGACAGAGTTTACGCTAAGTCAGGAAACGCCGGCGTCGGCGATTCCGTTTCCACCATGACGCACAAAGTCACATTGGAAAAGGCGGGCAAACTCTCCTTCGACTATAAGTTTGGAACCGAGGGTTGGTTTGATAAGGTTCATTTCGCCGTGGACGGCAACGAAAAATTCAATGATAGCGATGTTCGCGACTGGACTTCCTATTCCTGCGACCTCTCCGCAGGCACTCACACCCTCACCTGGTACTATACTAAGGATGGCGGCGGTGACAGTAACGGCGACTTCTATGCAGTTGATAACATTGTCATCGACAGCGAGGGCGAAGTAACACAGCCTGCTTCCGAAGAGAAACCGGACGATACAGTTCCCCTCGACTCACTTATCGCGGATATGCGTTTCAAGAACGACGCCAACTATCCGTGGACCGAAGTCACCGAAGGCGACAGAGTTTATATGCAATCCGGAAACGCAGGATACGACGACACAACCTCTAAACTGACGCTCAATGTCACATTGGAAAAGGCGGGCAAGATTTCGTTCGGCTACAAATACGGAACCGAAGAAGGATGCGATAGGTGTAACTTCTATGTTGATGGCGAGGAAAGACTTAATGTGAGCGGCAGCGGAACCTGGAAGACCTGCTTCTGCGATCTGTCAGCAGGCAGACACACCTTAACTTGGAGCTACTCCAAGGACGGCAGCTCCGCTTATAACGGAGACTTCTTTGCAATCGACAATATCGAATTCATAACCGAAGGCGAAGTTAAGCAGGAAGATCCAACCCTTGCGCTTATTCGCGCGCTCAATGAATTTGAGGGCGGCATAGCTGAGGGCGAAAAACTCAATTATACTATCTCCCGTGAAGAGGGCGAAGAAGAGGGCACCTACACCATCACAGTAATTCCGGGCGAAAATCCGAACTACGATGTCAAGGATGTTCGCAACGGAACATTAACGATTCTTGAATCACTTGGTGAGCCTCAGACCATCGAAGCAAACGATGTTAGCGCAACCTTCGGCGATACCGGCTTGAAGCTCAATGCCGCAGTCACCGTCGGAGACGGTTTGCTCAGCTACAAGGTCAAGAGCGGCGACTCAGTAACCGTTGATGCAGAGGGTAACCTTGCAATCGTTAAGGCAGGAACCGCAGTCATCACTGTAACTGCTTCCCGAACCGAAACCTATGCGGTAACCTCAAAGGATGTAAATGTAACAATCAATCCAAAAGCGATGAGCGTTACTGCAGAAGATGTGAACGCAACTGTAAACGGACAGTCTCACGGCATCACCGTAAATGTGACCGAGCCTACAGAGGGCTACACCGTTAAATACGGCACTTCTGAAGGAACATATAACCTCAGCACCTGCCCGACACTGACTGAAGCAGGAACGCTGACCGTTTACTATCAGGTAACAGCGGATAACTATGAAACAGTTACAGGAAGCGCTACCCTGACGCTTGTTAACCACACACATAAATTAACCTATACCGCAGGAACGGGCGAAAAAGCAAACACCATTACTGCAACCTGCTCTAATGATGATTGTCCTTTCCCGAACAGTACTGCAACTCTTGCGATAAGCGCGCCAAACGGCAACATCGTATATGACGGCAACGCTCATCCCGCAATCATAACGGATGAAAACGGCATTCAGGGCGATGTTAAGGTTCTCTACGCTGTTAAGGGCGAAAACGGAACCTATGGCGAAGCTTCTGAAACAGAACCTGTTAATGCAGGAAAATACAAGGCAAGCATTACGCTTGGCACAGGCGAAAACGCTGCAACTGCCAATGTGGAGTATGAGATTAAGAATGCAACGCTTACCGAAGTGAGCGTGACGCAGAAAGGAACGCTGACATATGACGGCACCGCTCAGACTCCTCAGGTTAATGCAAATGCAACAGCAGTTAATAAAAACAAGGTAACCTTCACCTACAGTCTGACAGAAAACGGTGAGTTCGGCGCAATGCCGACATTTACCAATGTCGCAGATTCCGGCACTGTTTATT
>JAFUZY010000152.1 GCA_017476375.1 Eubacterium sp. | reverse complement strand
CTCTGACATCAACATCATGCAGATATGAGTTGAGTTTGCAGTTTGTCAGCAGCGATGTGTAGAACACCTTGCGGTGCTGCTTGATATAACGAAGGTGCCGCTGTCCCCACATTCCGATTTCATAATTCGTTTCGGTTGAAATAAGGTTTGGCAGATATACACCATTTACAAGCGTATAGTCAAGTCCGTTTTTCTCATCAGTAATATATCTTTTCATTGCATTTTCCTCCAATATTAATGTTTTTAATTATTGTTGTAAAATGCAAAATGCCATAACGATTGTTTCTACTTACTTTCAAAACCTTCGTTATGGCACCTTCTCTAATGAATGCGTCGCCGAGATACTGCCCCTTTTCCCTTGTTGGACAGTCAATAAAAACCTCCTGGGCGCCCAAAAGAACGGTTTTTTTGCAAAGATTTAAAACACTTTCAAGCTCCTTGTTTTTGGTTTTTATTTCTATGTCGGTAAAGGGATAGTGGCGAATGAGTATTTTCGCGTCGAGCCGAACTCCCTCGTCGGCAATTATTTCAAGATACCTGAAAGCCTTATAATCAAACTGCTCAATAAGGTTTTCGCCTTTATCCAAAATGCAACGCTCCTCATATCTGCAGCCGCAACGCATATCAAATTTCAGTTTTTCGTTTTCATCAAGCTCTTCTGCGCAGTGGATTATTATTCTTTTTCCTGCCTTGTCGGATTCGGCTTTGATTTTTATGTTGCAAACATATTCCTGTTCAAAGTCATAAAAATATCTGTTGCCGGTTACTTTCGGCTCGGCGGTTTTTTCTGTTATCTGCAAGGCGGGGAAGGGCTCAGCCTTAAAAATATAGTTGTATTCAACGCAGCAGGGTGTTTTTTCATTTGATAGCGGTATTCTTAAATCCCTGTTTTCAAGAAACGCGGTTTCATAGCCCACCGATTCGCTCTCGGTAAAGCTCTCATCAAGCTGATATTTCCAGCTTTCATCTGTTGAGAGAATGATTTTTTCGTCATCAAAAACATCCGCAATTAAACCAACCGCTGCATTGCCGCTTTCCCAAACTCTGTTTTCAAGTCCCTGATAGTAAACAAGGACAACGATTTTGTTTTCGCCTTTTTTAAGCGCTATATCAAATTCATTGAAATTATATGCAAACGAATAAGACGGGGCAGGACCCTGACCGATATATTTATTATTTATATACAATATATAGTAATCATCGGCAGTAATTCTGATTTTCGCTTTTTTTGCTTCATCAAGACAAAGGGTTTTTGAAAAAACGACGTGCATATTATCCCAAAGCTCCTGAGGCGCAATCCATTTTCCTTTAAACATATTAGTCACCAAAACATATAATAATAGTTATTATTGAATTATGCAAGAAATAATGATATACTGACTTTAAGAATTAAGAGTTAAGAGTCGCTGCGCTGCGCGAATGAGGAATGAGGAATGAGGAATTTCGGGGAGCAAAGCTCCGATTATATAATCGGGTGTGGGCAGCGCCCACCCTCAACTCTTCACTCTTCACTCTTCTCTCTTCACTCCTAATTCGCGCAGCGTAGCGAGTAAACCGAGAACTTGCAACGCGAAACGCGAAACGTGTAACGTACAAAAGAGGTTATTATGAATTTACCAAACGACCCTTTTATTCTTCTCAGCCTTATCAATATGAAGCTGAGAGATAATTATTCCTCGCTTGACGCGCTTTGCGAGGATATGGGGGAAAGCAGAAAAGAAATTGAAGAAACGCTGAAAAACGCAGGCTTTGAATACGACGAAAAAACAAATAGTTTCAGATAAAGAGGAGAGTAATGGCAGAGCTTGATCGAAAGCACCACAGGGAAAGAGTGAGAAAGGCATATCTAAAAAATTCGTTTGAGTCAATGAGCGATTCAAGCGTTCTTGAAATGCTGCTTTTTTATTCAATTCCGAGAAAGGATGTTAAAGAAATTTCATATGCGCTGCTTAACCGTTTCAAAAGCCTTCAGGGCGTTTTTGACGCCGATATAAAGGAATTGACTCAGGTTGAAGGCGTTGGCGAAAACACTGCAATTCTTATCAACCTTTTTAAAAACATTGAAACAAGGCTAGAAAAGAACAAAAATGTCGGAATTAAAAAGCTTAACACTGTTCAAAAGGTTATGGATTTTGCAAAAAACGAGCTTTCAAGCCTGAGCAAAGAAAAGGTTATTGTTATATGCCTTGATAACAGCTGTAATTTTATTTCGGTTAACACCGTTTCCGAGGGCGCAGTTAACTGTGCATATATTGATCCTTACAGCGTTATGGAATGTATTTTCAGAGACCGCGCCGCAAATGTTGTTCTTGCCCATAATCACCCGAAAGGAATTGCCGCTCCCTCGGCAAGTGATATTAATTTTACAATTGAAACGGTTCAGTTATGCAGAAAGGTTAATATCAATGTTAACGACCATATAATAGTTGCAGGCGATGAAGCCTATTCAATGGCAAGCGACATAGAGCATGCAGATATTTTTGACCATTAGAAATTACAGACTGTAGACAAAGGGCAAAACCGCGAAAAAACCGATGTCGGAAAACTCCGACACCGGTTACAGACTGTAGACAAAGGGCAAAACCGCGCAAGTGTTTTCAAACAAATATTATGTAGGGAATAGCGACCACGACGCTCCTCGTGTGCAGCACCCAATTAAAAACATCAATATTAAAATTCCCGAGAACATCGAATTCTCGGG
>JAFUZY010000151.1 GCA_017476375.1 Eubacterium sp. | reverse complement strand
GTTTTTATATATGCATGTTCGTTTAATTCTTTTACATAATCCTGTGGCAATAATCTCGTACTCATTTCCTTATCCTTTCCGACTTGACTGAGTACATTCTACCACATGATTATCAATATATCCACCATGTCCACCTTTTAGTGTTTTTGATTTTTAGGCTGTCCTTTTATTGGGAACGTTACCCTCTTACCCTAAAATACAGGTGTCCATATTTATGGGTACAGTTTAAACCGACAACTAAATACTAACAACTAAATACTAACAACTGAAAACTAACGACTGAACAAAAGTCCTCGGCGAAAGCCGAGGACTTTTGTTATGAATTGAGAATTTCAAAATTCTTTTTATTTGCTTTATAAAGATTTGTGAAAACCTTGAAGTTTCTGTCGTAAACCTCTTTGTTTTTCTTGTTCGGATGATATGTAACCTTTGCAGGAATTAATTTTTTAACATCCTTAAGCTCGGGGATAATTCCAAGACCAACTGCAATGCAGGCAGCTGCTCCGACTGCTCCGATATTCTGAGGAGAGTCAACAACCTCAACATTTTTTTGAAGAATATCAGAAAGAATCTGACAGGTTGCAGAGCCGAGAGCGCCGCCTCCGCAGAAGCGAACTGTATCCGAAATGTGAACGGTCTTTTTCTTATTCTGCCTTTCAAGCATCCATCTCATATGGAAGGCAATTCCTTCAACAACTGCGCGGATAAGCTCGGTTTTACCTGTTTCAAGCTTAATATTGAAAAACATACCTGCGGCATTTGGGTCTTCAAACGGGCAACGGTTTCCGTGCAGCCACGGGGTGAAAACAACTCCTCCTGCACCGGGCTCAGCCTGTTCAACAACCTGCTCAAGAAAATCATAGAGGTTAACTGCAATATGCTCGTAATCCGAATCACCGGTAGGATGATGCTGAAGATATACGCCGATTTCGTCAAGAGCGAGGTGGTCTTTAACCCAGCTTACGCATTTGTTCGAGGTTTCAAGTTCGCCGAAATAGTTAAAGGATTTCGGGTCTGCGCCGACTATCGCAGCCATAAGGGCGCCTGTGTCAACAACCTGCTTGTCAACAACCGTGCAAACCCAACCGGAGGTTCCCGAATAAACATGGGTGTCGCCAATCTCAACCGAACCTGTTCCGACTCCGATAAGCGATGCGTCTCCTCCGCCGCCGAAAACTGCCGTTCCCGGTGCAAGTCCGAGCTCGGCTGCCGCTTTTTCGGTTACCTCGCCGACTTTATCGGTGCAGGCTTTGATTTCGGGAAGATGCTCCATATTTACTCCGAACATTTTGCAAAGAGGCTTGCACCATCCCTCGTGACCCTTTCTTGTATCATAGATAAGAGTTGAGAAGGCGGAATCGGTTGTCATAACAAATTCGCCGCTTGCGCGAAGAATAAGGTATTCCTTAACATCAAGCCATTTATAAACCTTTTTAAAGTTTTCGGGCTCGTTTGCTTCAACCCATTTATATTTCCATACGGGGTCTTTAACCGAAAGCGGAGCCGCTCCTGTATATTTAATACATTTAAGAAGCTTTGTTAATTCTCCGCCTGCAATCTGAAGACCGTGGGCAATTCCTTTTTTCAGTTCTTCGCATGCTCGCTGGTCCATATATGTCATTGGCCGTCTTATGCAGTTGCCCTCTTTGTCAACAAGAACAAGGCCCTGCATTGCAGAGCAGAAGCTTATTCCTTCAATCTGCTCTTTTTTTATTTCGGGAGCCTTTTCAAAAACGGTTTTAGTTGTTTGGCACATTGCTTCCCACCATTCATCGGCTTCCTGCTCTGCGCCGCCCTTAACGCCGGTTTCCTCTTCAACAAGAAGATTGTAGCCGTGGGTTGCCGAGGCGATAATCTTAATCTCCTTATCAATCTCGATAAGGCAGGTTTTGATTCCCGTTGTTCCCGTGTCATAGGTTATAACATATTTGCTCATTTGCAGTATCCTCCAAAAGTATATATATGATATATATTACTTATTTTTCAAATGTAAATGCACTTTCGATGAATTTAAGAAGCTGAGAAACAATTGCTTCCTCATCCATTTCTTCAACATTAACCCCCGTATATATCTCGAAACGCTCTTTGTAATAGTCGCAGGTGTATGAAAAACGAAGCGCAAGAAGAATGTCGTCGAGGAAAAAGGCGAAAAGCCTTGGGTCCAAATCCTGACGAACATCTCCCGTTTTCAGTGCGCTTGAGATTGAATAAACATATTTTTTTGAAATGCTGCTTTCAATTTCGTTTGCGATTGTTTTAACAAGCATTGGATTTCTTTCGCTTGTTATTTCATTATATAACCTTATATAATTTGCGTTTTTCTTTGAATGAATGCAGGTCGTTCGGATAAGCTTTTCTGCTTTTATAAGAAGCTTATCGTCGCTCATCATAATTTCTTCAAGAGCATTGTCGAGAATATTCATTCCGTGCTGAACGCAGGTTATAAACAAATCTTCTTTGGTTGAAAAATACTTATACATCAAGCCGATGCTGATTCCGGCATTCTTTGCAATAACGTTTATATTAGCTTTTTCATAGCCCTTTGAGGCAAATTCCTTTGTTGCGGTTTCAAGAATTAAGTTCTTTCTTTCATCGCTCGCTCTTTCAAAAGCATCCTTGTATCTTTTTTCCGTCATATCTAATTTTTGTCTGTTTGCACAAAGAAAAAAAGATTTCCTTGTGCAAAAGGCACAAAATACCTCCGACTGTCCGCTTTTGTATAACAACATACTATCATTTTTCAGTCTGTTTTGCAATAAAAATCACTAATTTTTCATAACTTATTAATTGACAAATTGTTAAAAAGTGATATACTTATTGTGTAAATATAGTGAACGGTTACTCACGCCCAAAAAGGTGAGCGACGGCTCACGGAAATACAATTAATATTTCAAGGAGGTAAGAAAATGGATACAAGATTCGCTATTTCAGAGTATCCTGATGCATCAACCTTAACTGCTCAGCTTGATGCACTCATCAAAAAACCTATTTATTCAATCAACAGAGCTGCTCTTGATGAATATGTTGAAGAGTATTTCAACAAGAAGTGCGCTAAGTCAAAGGAAATGATTGCGGAAGCAAAAAACATTATTCCCGGCGGCGTTCAGCATAACCTTGCATTCAACTATCCCTTCCCGATAGTTATGACAAAGGCTAAGGGCAACAAGCTCTATGATATTGACGGAAACGAATATTACGATTTCCTTCAGGCAGGCGGACCGACAATTATCGGCTCAAACGATGATGTTGTTAAAGAGAAGGTTAAAGAGCTTCTTGATGACTGCGGACCTTCAACAGGTCTTTTCCATCCTTATGAGTATAAGCTTGCTAAGAAAATCAGCGAGTGCGTTCCTTCAGTTGAGATGTTCCGTATGCTTGGTTCTGGAACAGAGGCATGTATGTGCGCTGTTCGTGTTGCTCGTCTTGCAACAGGCCATAAGAACATTATCAAGATGGGCGGAGCTTACCATGGCTGGTCCGATCAGCTTGCTTGGGGTATGCGTGTTCCCGGAACTCTTAACCTCCAGTCACACGGTGTGCCGCTCTTCGTATTCAAGCACACTCAGGAGTTCTTCCCGAACGACCTTAAATCACTTGAATTAAAGCTTAAGCTCAACAAATTCCGCGGCGGAACAGCTGCTGTGTTCATTGAGCCCATCGGACCTGAATCAGCAACCCGTCCCGTTGATAAGGATTTCCCGAAGGGTGTTCAGGCTCTCTGCCGTAAGTATGGCGCTCTTCTTGTATGCGACGAGGTTGTTTCCGGCTTCAGAATCGGTCTTTCAGGTGCTCAGGGATACTATGGAATTGACCCCGATATCTCAATCTTCGGTAAGATTATTGCAGGCGGATACCCCGGAGCAGGCGGAATCGGCGGACACAGAGAGGTTATGAAATATCTTGGCGCAGGTCTTGATAAGGCTGAGGGCAAGAAGATTCATAAGGCAATGTGCGGCGGAACAATGGCTGCAACTCCGATTTCATGCTGCGCAGGCTACACGGTTATCTGTGAGATAGAAAAGAGAAATGCTTGCCAGGTAGCAGGCAGGATGGCAGACAGACTTGTTAAAGGTCTTAACGAGAGCATTAAGAAATACGACCTTCCGTTCGTATGCTACAACATCGGCTCGGTTTGCCACCTCCACACTGTTGCAACAATGCACTTTAAGGTTGACTGGAAGAAGCCTTGGACTATTCCTGCAACTCTTAAGGAAACAGGCATCCGTCAGACTGAGATGCAGTATATGGGCGCAGCTTATATGGCTGAAGGACTTGTTACTCTTGCAGGTTCAAGACTCTATACTTCAAGCGCATACACAGAAGAAGATATTGATGAATGTATCGCTCGCTTTGACAAGGTTCTTTCAAAGTGCGAAAAGATTGATTATTAATAATTAACCTTATTGGCTTCCCCCTCGGGGGAAGCTGTCGAGCTTGCGAGACTGATGAGGGGACTTTAGGTTCAGATAACTGAGTTTAAGAGGCAATACACCTCATCCGTCAGCCTTGTGGCTGCCACCTTCCCCTCGAGGGGAAGGTTTAATAGGTTAGTAATTATAAGGAGATTAATATATGGCTTATGAAATTCAGGAGGCTAAGGAATTAGTCGTTAAAGCCGGCAAAGAGCTTATTGAAAAAGGGCTCATTGCAAGAACATGGGGAAATGTTTCGGCAAGAATTTCCGACACCCAGTTCGTTATAACTCCTTCCGGAAGAGCATATGAGGATTTAACCCCCGACGAGATAGTTGTTGTTAACATCGAGGATTGCTCATATGAAGGAGATATTAAGCCGTCTTCCGAAAAAGGCGTTCATGCTGCTGCATACCGCCATCATCCAACAGTTGATTTTGTTATCCACACTCATCAGAAGGCTGCAACAATTGTTTCCATAACAGGAATGACAATTACAAATGTTTACGATGAATACAAGGATGTTCTCGGCGACACCGTTCCCTGCGCTGCATACGCTATGTCAACAACCGATTCTCTTCGCAAGAAGGTTGAAATGTGTATAATGACAAATCCAAATTCCCGTGCAATTATGATGATGCACCACGGAACAATCTGTATGGGCGATGATTACGACCATGCGTTTGCTCTTGCGGAAAATCTTGAAAAATGCTGCGAGAAGGTTATTAAGGATAACTATCTTCGTCATTCATGGGCAAAGGTTTATTCCGATGACGCCAAAAGAGATTATTTCCTTAAGAAAAACGGCGCTCAGTTTATGCCCGACACAATCTGCGATTTAGGTTCGTCCGTCAGAAACGGAAACACCTTCACCTTAACAGTCGGCGGTGAAACGGTTGATGTTGATGTTGAAACAGGCGTTGGAATCAACGGAATTGCTCCTAAGGTTGAAAAAATCCACAGAGCTATTTATAACACTGAGGATTGCACAATTATTAAGCACCTTAAATCAGCCGATATTGTTGCCGCATCATGCACAGGCGACGATATGATTCCGATGATTGATGACTTTGCTCAAATCGTTGGCGTTGATGTTAAAAACTGTCCTTGGATTGAGGGCGACACCGATGAGTGCGCAAAGGAAATCGGCAAGGCAATTGATAACAGAAACGCTGTTCTCATTCAGGGCAACGGCGCTCTTGTAACAGGAAACACGGACGGCGATATGCAGGCTCTTGATATTATTATGAACAAGGCTTGTCAGGCTGTTATTGATGTTGATATCTTTAACAGAGCGCACTATGTTCCGAAGCTTGAATGCTTCCTTATGAGAACCGTTTACCTTGCTAAATACAGTAAAAAAATCGACGAAAAATAAAAAACACTAAAGGGGGTTGCGAGAGCAGCCCCCTTTATTAGTAATGACCCAAGGATACTTTGTTTTGTGGAAGGATAATTCTTTCTCTAAAATACATAGAATCCTAAAATCAGTATCATATGTCAGAATAAAATATAAATGTC
>JAFUZY010000150.1 GCA_017476375.1 Eubacterium sp. | reverse complement strand
CCTGTGTTTTATCTTTTTTATTATAAAGTCTCGGTCTGAGTTTCAAAGTGTATATATCATACAAAACCGAAATCAGCGGAACCGAGCAGATTAAGCCGATAAGACCAAACTCCTTGCCTCCGAGGATAACCGCAAGGAAGGTAAGAATGCCGGGCATTTCAAGCTCCTTGCCCATAAGGTGCGGATTAATCAGCTTTTCAACAAGCTGTTGAACAATTATGCTCAAAACAACGAATATAAGCGCTTTAACAAGGCTTATCGGAGCAATGAGTATTGCCGAAACAGCGGTTCCGACTATTGCGCCGACAACGGGTACCAACTGAGTTACCGTAATCAAAAGAGAAATTGAAGCCTTATAGGGCATATTGAAAATGAGCATAAATGCAAATGTTCCCATTCCGGTTATAACCGCCTGAACAAGATTGTATTTCAGAAATATCTGAAATTTCTTATTTGCAAGGGAGATAACATAACACGCTCTTTTATAGTGTTTTCTCGGAAGCAATCTGTTGAGAATGGCAAAAAACTCCGAAATAAGTTTTTCTTTATAAACAAGAGCGGCAAATGCAATAATGAACCCAACTCCGAAATTGATTAAAACATCTGACGCGCCTTTGATTTTAGTAAGCGCTGTTGAGGCTATATTTGAAACATTGTTTTTAATGTATTCAACGCCCTTATCAAAATAGTTATCAAGACTGTTTTCGGCGGCGGTTATATAGCTTGCAATCTTAGGATTATTCGCCTTAACATCATCAAAAAAGTCAAGGAATTTGTTCCAGAGTGCAGGCGCCTGCTTATAAAGGCTTACAACGGTGTCTTTCAGATTCGGAATAATCAAACCGATTGAGAGAGCGATAAATGCAACAAAAATCAGAACAGATAAAACAATCGACAAAGCTCTGTGTTTTTTTGCATTAAATGTTTTTCCCTTTTTGGCGGCACGCTTGGCAAAGCCCGAATCAAAAATCTTTATCAAAAGATTTAAAACAAAGGCAATGCAAAAACCATATATAAAAGGATTTAAAACAAGAATAACATAGTCGAGAAGCTTTTTTGCTTCCTTTGTGTTAACTGCAACAAACATAACCGCTCCAAAGAAAAGTATCAGCGCGGCTGCCTCAAGCATTATTCTTTTGTTTTTCGATAAATTTTCCATAATTTCAGTCTATATATTTCGCAATAAATTCTTTAAGTTTTGCTTTATATTTTGCTGAGCCGATTAAAATGCTTTCAGCGTGGGCTGCGCCCTCAACAATGAGCAAATCCTTTTCGTTTTCGCAGGTGTCGTAAAGCTCGAAAACCATTCTTGTTGGAACAAAATCATCGGCGTCGCCATGAACAAAAAGCATCGGAACCTTTGCTCCTCTGACGCTTTCGCGAACATCAGTTTCCTTTAAATCAAAGCCTGCAAGAAGCTTATTCATACCGTTGAATATTCCGTAAAGCAGAGGATATGCACGGGAAAAGCCGGTTGAACCGACAACATTTTCAAACTCATCCTTTGCACTTGTAAAAGCACAGTCGGAAATAATCAGCTTAACCTGCTCGGGAACTCTGCTTGCCATTTTGCAGACGGTTGCTCCTCCCATTGAAACGCCGTGCAGAATAATCTTTATATCATTTCCGAAACGCTCGGTTAAATAATTAATCCAAAGGAACATATCCTCGGCTTCAAAATAATCAAATCCAAGATATTTGCCCTCCGATTCTCCGGCAGTTACATGGTCAACCGACATAAAATTATATTTCATTTCTTCATGGTAAAAACGAATGAAATTATAAGGGTCTCCGCTATGGCTCGAGCGATAGCCGTGGGCAAACAGAACAAAAACCTTTGTTTCCTCCTCGGCAGGAAGATAATATCCTTTAAGGGTTATATCACGGTCGTTTTTAATATCAACAACCTCAATATCCTTCGTGTTTGCCCATTCGTTTTCAACTGCATTGAATTTATGAATTTCCCTGAGCTGTTTATCTGACTTTCTGTTGCCAAGCCTTTTCATAATACCCTGAGGTATTTTCTCGGTATACATAACATCAAGATAACCGTGGAGGGCAACCTCGGCTGCAAGAGCCGCACCGCCAAGGGCAACAATTGCGCCAACGAGTTTTTTATTCATGCTTGTCCTCCCCGTTTTCATCGGCTGCGGTTGTTGACGGAACCGCCTTAATCTTCATATCAATATATTCATCCTTTTCGGCTTTCATATTCTTTCTCATAACCTTCTTGCCGTCGTATCTGATATAATACATTCCGAGATGGTCGAAGGTGTATGATACTTCGTCGCCGTTCTTATGCTCGTTTTTAATCGATGCAACAACCTCAATATAGTATTCGCCGTCAATCTTCATTCCGTTGCTTGCAACCATAAAGGAAACCTTTTTTCTTTCTTTGGCAGTTAATCCCAGCTCCTTGTCGGAATAGCTCTGAATAAGATTAATTGCGTCTGCTTCCTTTATAACAGCGTCGTCAGTTGTAATTCCTGTAGTTGTCTTTGCAGCAGTTGAAGACGTTTCATTCTTATCATTTTTTGAACATGCGCTGAAGGCGCAAACCGTTATTGCTGCACAAATAACAAAGATTAATACTTTTTTCATAAAAAACACCTCTATTACAAAACTTTAATCAATTATAGGATATGGAATTTTTAAAGTCAATAAACAGAATATTAAGAATATAATTCGATAAGCTTATTAACCCTGCTCTCTCCGAAAACCGCAATTCCTCTTGAAGAAAGAAGCTCGGCGGTTATTCCGTTTCCGTCTTTTAACTTTTTTGAAAAGCTTCCGTCATATATTCTGCCGTAACCGCAGGAGGGAGAGTTTTCTTTGAGAACAGCCGCAACGCAGTTCTTTTCCTCGGCAATATAAAGTGTCTGCTCTGCGCCGTACCGAAACGCGGCAGTAAGATTATTTCCGTTTTTCTGAAACACTTCCCCGTTCCTTATTTCGGCAGGCTCACGGGGTATTGGAAGTCCGCCGAAGCATTCAGGACAAACGGGAATCATTTCAAAATATTTTCCAAGCCTTAAAACCTCTTCATTTTTATTATTTCCGCCGTTATACTTGCAGTTTTCGCCAAGCAGACAGGCACTTACTATTATTTTCGGTTTCATCTTCTCGCCCTCTTAATTAATCGGATATTCATATGAAGTAACATCACTGTAATAAATATAATCCGTTACTCCGTTTGTATAGATAATATAAAATCTTGCGCTTAGAGTTCCGTCTCTTGAAGAAGAACCGTAGGTCAGAACCTTTTCATATTTTGAATTATCCGTTGAAGTAATCTTCTTAACGGAATAGCCATCCTCGTTAATTCTGCCTACATTCTCAAGGAAGAGCATATCCTCGCTCATATTCTTGCCGTAAACAAATCCGCTTTCTTTTATTTCAAACTCGCTGTAATTTTCTATTGCGGCAATGAAATCGCGCTTGTAATTTGAATCGTCGTTCGGCTCGTTATAGAGCTTAACGGCATATGGCAGTTCCTGTTTTTCGTAGCCTTCAAGGCTAACCGAGCCGTCTGCAGCCCTGCCGTAGTCGAGAATATCAGCCCCGTCAAAATCATTTCTGAGCGCATAGGCAAAATCCTTTGCATTTATATAGCCGTTTGAATCAAAGTCGCCGAAGCAAATTTCCATATCAGACCTGATATTATTTCTATCGGGATTCATTTCAAATTCGTATAAAGTCCGGGAGTTGAGCTTGATTTCAACACTGTGAGTTCCGCATAAAACAGGATAAACAGCAAAACCGCCGTTTGAATTTGCTTTAGCGCTTAAAACGCCGTCTATATATATTTCTGCGTTCTTAACCTGATTAGCAGAAAGCGTTTTAATGCTTCCTCTGAAATAATGGCCCTTGTTATCAAGGCTTATAAACTCTTTATATGTATATCCGCAGTCCTTGCATCTGTAAACCCCGAAGGTATCAAAACAGCAGGACGGCTGCTCTTCGCTGTATTCAATTTCTCTTGAATGCGAACACCCGAGCGAGATATACGCAATTTCCTTTTCGGAAAGATAATCCTTTGCTTTTGAATCCTCAAAGACATAAATGCTGCAATCCTGCTGCAAAGAGAAGGTTTTATCGCTAAGGGACGCTTTTTTTGAATAGATTTTTATGCTTTGAATACTATCTGCATTGCAAACAGTGTAGTCGCTTATAAAGGTTATATCCTCGCCGATTATAACCTCTTTGATTTTATTCATAAATATGTGCCACGGAATCTGAGTTTCAGAAGAATACGAATTCATATATCCCTGACCGCTTATTTCAAGCGTTTTACTCTTTGTTGTGTATTTCCATTTAACGCCCATTCCGCAATCGCCCTCGTAATATTCGGGCGGTTCAATATAATCGCCGATATAACAATCATTGCAGACGGAACAGGTGTAAACAGTATATCCCGACGCTTCGTCGGTTGGCTCAACAACCTCGGCAACATAATTATGCTTGCAGCCAAGTTCTTTAAAGCTGATATTCTCTTTATTTGAATATACCTCGGCAGCAGTGTTTCTGAAACCGTATATCGTGAAATCATCGTCAAGCTCACCGAAAGCATTTTCGCCGATACTTAAAACGTTTTCGTCAAATCTTATTGATTTAACGGATTTGCAGGAATAAAACGCACCCTCGCCGACATTAATGAAGGTTTCGGGCATTTCAAACACCGCTTCCTTCATATTATAAAAGGCATATGAACCGATTGAATCAACACCGTCATCAATCTGAACCTTAAGCATTTTATCTGCAAAAAGGCGCCACGGCTGAGTTTCCAAAGTGTAGTCAATGCTGTTTGCAACAAACAAATAACCCTCGGGAATATTATAAAAATAGTTTTCGTTATCCGTATAAACCATATCGCCGAGATTCGGCATTCCGTTTCCGAAGCAAACATCGTAACCCTCAGCGCCGAGGTCCTTTGAAAAATCACACATAACGGAATAAACCTCATCCTTTGTAAAAGAGGTGTTTATGCTTTTGATATTCGAACAGACTGCTGAAATATACGGTGCGGAAAACGAGGTTCCGCTGTTTGTTGTGTATTTCTCCTCGCCTGTTTTGTACGGGCAGGCTGAAACGATATTTCTTCCCGGCGCACAGAAATCAACAGCGCTTCCGTAATTTGAAAATGAAGCGAAGGTTTCCATATCGCTTTCAACTGCAGAAGCGGTTATAACTCCCGAGATAGCTGAGGGATACCTGTATTTAATCTCCTGAGAATTATTGCCTGCGCTTGCGCAGATGCAGATGTTCTTTTTCAGTGCGGCTTCAACCGCATACTTAAATGCACTCGCTCCGCTTGACGCCGACATTGAAACATTAATAACGTCAACATCCTTGTCAATCGCGTCATATATTGCCGCAACCATTGCCGTATTGGAAGCGTCCGTTTCGCCGAAGGCAACAGTTTTATAAGGAAGAATTTTAACATTATCGGGAGTGTTATCCGCAATAATTCCGCAAACAAAGGTTGCGTGTCCGTAATATGCTCCGCGCATCTGAGTGTCATAGTAGGCGTTGTTTCTTCCGTCGTCTGAAAAATCATAGCCCCTTGAAACAAATCTGTTTGCCATTAGTTCATGGTCATACATAACTCCTGTGTCAATAACCGCAACAACAACGTCATCCTTTTTCATATTGAATTTTGAAATATAAGAAGCGGTTCCGAGAGCCCTGCTTCCCTCGGGATGAACCTTGCCTTTTTCAACACTGTCAAGGCTCGTTCTTGAATCGCAGTCAACGGGAATATTATCTTTTTTTATAAGTTCAAACGCCCGTTTTGCCTGCTCCTCGGTTTCATACTGAAGAACGGCAAAACCGTGTTTCTTATCAATTGCAAAATCCGTTGCGCCATAGGTTTTATCGCCGCTGTAATCGGAAAGCATAAGCCTTCTGAGTGCAAATTCGGAATCGCTTTCAACATCCTTATCGTATTTCTGATATATCTTAACAAGTTGAGTCGCAAACTCGCTTTTTTCATCGGTTATTTTTGCTGTTTTGGTTTGCGAAACTCCAAAAAAAGCAAACAAAGAGAACATAAATAAACAAATAAAAACGGAAACTGCAATGCGTTTTTTCATTTAATTATTCCTCCTTGTTTTAGTGATTGGTTTAATTATAGCATATTTAGTTGACTTATTCTACAAAAATATGTTATTTTAATTACAGAAACATTTTGAGGAGAGAATTTATGGAAAACAAAAAATATGTTCCGACCAAGGAAACAATTGCATATTGCATAGCTGCCTGCGGTCAGGGAATGGTATACGGAATTATGAGTTCCTATATATCCGACTTTTATCTTAATGTTATGGTGCTTTCGCCGATTTTTGTATTGCTTTTAATGCTTTTTGCAAGAATCTGGGATGCAATCAACGACCCGATTATGGGATATATTGTTGACCATTCAAATCCGAAAAGGGGCAAAATAAAGGCATATTTGCTTTACACTCCGCTTCCGATTGCGATTTTAACTCTTCTTTTGTTCTTTTCACCGAATGTCGGAACCGTTCAGAAGATGATTTATGCAACCGTTACATATGTTGCATGGGGTATGACCTACACGGCGTGCGACGTTCCTTTCTGGAGCCTTCCCAACGCATTAACGCCAAATCCGCAGGAAAGAGGTTCAATAATTTCTCTCGGAAGAACCGTTAACGGAGTCGGCGCGGCAATCCCGATGGCGCTCTTTATGCTTCTTGGTCCTGTTCTTGCAAGAAATAACCTTTCCGGAATACAGCTTGAGCAGAGAAAATATACTATTATTTCTTTCATCTGCGCAATAGTCGGCACATTGCTGCTTATTATTTCTTATTTCAAAACAAAGGAAAGAGTTAACCTCCCTGCCCCTGCAAAAAAAGATAAGAATAAACCAAACTCACTGAAAATCATCTTTTCCTGCAAACCGCTTATGCTGACAGCACTTATGGGCATTCTTTCAGCGGCAAGATACCTTTTTCAGGCAGGCGCAATCCACGTTGCGAGATATTCCTTCTATATCGGAAAGGATTTAACCGGCTTAACCGGAGCAGAGCTTGAAGCAGCCCTTCAGGGCAACCTTTCAAAGGTTTCGCTCATTCTCTCACTCGCAAGTGCGGCAGGTATGTTTGGCGCAATGGTTGTAACAACTCCGCTTATCAGAAAGTTTTCATATAAGCAGATTATTATCGTTTCTTCCCTGATGGGCTCGGCTTCATCACTTGCAATGTGGTTTATCGGATACGACCATTTCTGGGCTTGCGTTCCCTGTATTTTCATTTCAACAATCCCCTGCGGAACAATCAATGTTTGCGCATTCGCAATGACGGGCGACTGCCTCGACTATATGGAATGGAAAAACGGAATCCGCTTAACAGGTCTTGGCTCAGCTATACAGAGTTTTGTTACAAAGTTCGGCAACGCAATTGCAACCTCGGCAATAATCGTTATGTATATGGTTGTTAAGCTTGATGTTGCGTCAATTTCAGCCTCCGTTACCGCAAATCCGCTTGACCAGACGCATCTGGTAAGAAACGGAATGTTCAGCATTATTTCGCTTATTCCTGCAATTTCACTTGCACTCTGCACAATACCGATGTTCTTCTATAAATTAACGGGAGAAACAAAGGATAAAATGGAGGCAGAGCTTGCCGAGCAGAGAAAAGCAAAAGGAATTGAAATAGAGGTATAAAACAATAAAGGTGTCGGAAACGGCAAGCGAAAGCGAAATAAAAACCCAGCGCTGCAAAATACATTTCTAAAACTATAAATAAACGAGTCGGCTCACTACTGCGAGCCGACTTATTTATTTGGTTATCTTATTGCCTATGTACAGGGGAAAATCCCCTGTCGGCAAATGATTATGCCAATTTAACAATAGTAAGATGTGATGATGAAGGAAGATTACCGCCTGCGCTCTGAGTTATAACAACATCGTTTGCGCTGTTTATCGGATTAATAAGACTCAGAACCGAATACTCGGCTGCGGTTGTAACAATCGCAGTTCCCGTTATCTGTCCCTGCTCGGCATCGCTACCGAATACAGTATAGGAAAGCGGTGCGCCGTTAAGCGTTAAAACGAGCTGTGCAGCGCCCGAAACGCTGACCTGAAACATAACAAGGTAAACGCCCGGTTGAGCGATATTGAAGCTTGAATCGCTGAGTCTTGCAATTGCATCGGCATCTGATGAAAAGCCTCTCGGAAATGCAATCGGTGCACCCGGGGTTATATCATTTGGATTATCAAGCGGAGCCAGAGCAAAATAATCTGCAAAAACGCTCTGAGCTTCAACATCGGGTTCATTTACAGGAAGGCAACGCTGGCAGTTATCATCATTTCTTGAATTGTATATTGTCATATGATAACCTCCGTTTATTCTGTGTGTTTCCACACAGTGTATTATATGCCTGTTATTAAATTCGGTGATAAATAAAACCGCCGCTGCATAGTATTATGGAGGTGGTTTTAATAAAAAAGATTTTAAAAAGCAAGAAGGCTGTTTTATGTTTATTTGCAATAGCCGTTATTCTCTCATCACTTTCCCCCTTTCTTTTTGATAATAGCGAAAAAGGGGCTTTTGAACCCGCCCCGTCAAAAATCATTATTTCAAGATGGGAAAACAAAAGCAAAAGAAGGGCAAATATAGTTAATAAAGATTTATCCAAAGCCGAATCATTTGAAACAAAACTTGATGGCATTCCGTTTTCACAAACCCAAATCGTTATTAAAACAAACAACCTTCGTTTCACTCTCAGCACAAAGGGAAAGATTCTGTTTTCCAACACCGATAAAAGGTTTTCGGGCTACGGAAAACAAATACATATTATCGACATAAGGGATTTGAAATCCGGCGCCGTGCTTCGCCTCTTTGCAGAGCCTGTAAAGGGTGAAAACGGAAGAATTGAAAACGCTGTGCTTTTAACGACAAAGAATGATTATCTGCTTGATTTGGTTTACTCAAATGCTAAAGTGCTTGCCCTGATATTAATTCTCTTTTCAGCATTTCTGTTTGCGTTTTCAGTCGGAACTATTAATAATCTGAAAAAGAAAAAATCAGCGCCGAGAATGATTTATTTTTCACTCTGTTTGCTGATTGCCGATTTATTGTTACTGCTTAACTGCGACCTTTCGCAGTTCATAATTCATAGCGATACTGCAAAGTATATTGCGTTTTACTCGGCTTATTCGCTGCTCGGAGTATTCATTTCTTCATTTCTTTGCTCAGTTATGAAGTTAAAAAGCAAAATGATTAATATATTCAACATTTCCGTAATTGCCTATGCTGTTTTTAGACTGATTTTATTTTTCTTCTTTCTTGTTCCCCTATCATCAGCCGTTTTTATATCAAGCATATTATTAACACTTAGCATAATCCTGCCAATAACATTAAAACTCTGCCGAAATTATCGACAGAGTTTTAATCATTGCTGATTATTAAGTTCTTTTTTCTTGTCCTCTCTTCTGCACCAGTTGAGATACCAAAGATAAATAAGATAGCAAACTCCAAGAACACATAAAACAATTATTGCTTTGCCGATTATGTTTTTAATGATGTTATCGGTTATCGTTGCGCTTGTGAGAAACTGCAAAACCATTAAATTGGATTCCTCTTTTTCGCCCTTAAGAGTTGTTCCGTTTTTAAGATAAACCTTCTTTTTTGAAGCATCGTTATCCTCAAAATAATAAACCTTATATGCTTCGAGAGGCTCATTTTTTGTTTTATCAAAATCCTTGTTCTGCTCGATATAAAGGGTTAAGTCCTTTTCATCAAAAACGGTTTCAATTGATTTTGGCATAATCATATAGGCATAAGTATTATAAAACGGACTGCTCTGAATTATTGCAAGCCTTACACCAACTGATAAAACGAATAAAACAAGCAGCGCAATTCCAAGCCCGATAACCTTTTTTTCTTTTTTTGTTCTTTCCTTTGCCATAAACGATTAATCCTTTTTCTTATTCTTCTTGGCTTCAAGCTTAGCCTTTGCCTCGGCAACAATTCTTTCCTGCTCCTCGGCAGCTCTTTTTTCAGCCTCTTCGCGTTCTTTTTCTTTTCTTATATCCTCAAGGCGTTCTTTTTCTTCTTTTTCAGCCTTCTTGGCAAGGCGCTTTGCTTCAAGCTCCTCATCACTCTTTGCAGGAGCCTTTGCAACGAGAATATTTGAAACAAGAGCAACTGCAAGAAGAACAATTGCAACAAATATTCCCCAGGAAATACCGCCGCTTATATTATAGAGAGAAATACTTCCGAAATTGACTGCCGTCTGAGTTTGCTCACCGCCAAATCCGATTACAAACATAATGCAGCTTGCAACAGCGCTTGCAATGGAAAGCGCATCAAAAACAACCATTGCCTTTGTTTTCGGATGCTTGAAGGTAAAGAGAATGAGAAAGAAAGCAATAACAATAAAAACAAGGCTGAGCAGCATAAAGCTTATTCCGAGCATTGAATATGTTAGAACTCCGCTGTTTCCCTCATATGCCATATTGATAAAATAAAGCGATTTGTTTGCAAAGAAATCAGATATAACATCAATCAGGGATTTTCCGCTTGTAAACAAGCCCAGAAAATCAATTCCGATGCTGTTTGAATCGCTTTTCAGATAAGCCCACGGGAGAAGAAATCCGATTGCGGGAAGGAAGGAAAGAATTATTCTCAGCCTTCTCAGCTTTGTTCCCCAGAGTGAATATGAAAAAATATTAAGCGATTTATAAAATGACGCAAATTTCTTTTCAGCCTTTTCGGCGTCCTCCTCAAGTCTGCCCTCCCAATTATAGTTGGGAATGCTGACTCCGCACTGAGAACATTCGGCTTTCATATTATACCACTTAAGCTTTTTACCGCAGTTAGGGCAGGTGCTTGCCATAAATTGCACTCCTTTAAGTTTTAATTAAATTTTATTTTATCCCCTTTTCGGCTGAATGTCAACCTGTTAATTTTTTAACATTAAAACTATTGATTTAACTTTCTCTCTATGATAATATAATACTAATAATATTAAGAAAAGAGGGAGAGCTTTGGCTGAATCCATAGTTAACGAAGAGGTTACTGCCGAAGAACTTGAGGTTCTTGATAAGCTTGCATACACGAAAAAGAACTACTTAACGCCGAAGGAAATAGCGGCATATGTTCTTGTTAACTTCGGGCAGAAAAACCTAAGTCAGTTTATCGGCGCCTTCAAGGAATTTTTTATGATTCAGTTTTTGAAACTGAACACAACTGTTTATGCAAATATCAATTTTTTTGCTTCGGTTTACGACGCTGTTGACGACACTATTTCCGGACTTATTATCGACAGAACACGAACAAGATGGGGAAGAATAAGACCGTTCTTTATAATCCCCCTGCCCCTTTGGGTGCTTGGCGGATATATGATGTTTACAGCTCCTTCGGGTTTCAGCTCAACTCAAAAAACAATCTGGGCAACGGTTGCAATTGTTGTATATGGTCTTGGAATGAGTTATTTCGGTGCATGGGGTCTGATGATATACAACATAACTCCAAACACCAACGAGCGAAACAACCTTATAACGATAACAAAGTTTTTTGAGCTTTTCGGAACATGGCTTCCCTCGCTTGTTCCCGTTCTTGTTACCCTGCTTCCGAAGGTAAGCAGCAAAATAACGATGAAGGGCGTTTACAGCGGATTTGCGTATTTTATGCTGATTCTTGCAGCTGCGTTCTCGGTTTTCGGCTTCTTTAATATGAGGGAAAGAGTTCCCCTTATGAGCCGAGAGGAAATGAATGAAACATCTGTTTTGGAATCAATCAAAAACATTTTCACAAACAGACCTCTTTTTGCAATCATCTTTGCAGAATTTTTCAATTCCTTCAAATCGGTAGGCGGTTCTTCCGAGCAGTATTTCTGGCTCAACAATACCGGTTCACTTTTAAATCAGACGGTTTGCGGACTGTTTACCGGAATTCCAAACTACATAATGGTTCCGATTGCAGCAAAGCTTGTTAAGAAATTCGGCGCAAGATTGACCGCAATCGGCGCAGGACTTTTCGGTTTCTTTGCATATATGGGATTATTCTTCATCGGCTACCACCCCTTTGGTCAGACTTTTGAGGACAACAAAATTCTTAATCTTGCCTTTGTTATTTTCGGGCTTACAATCTGCGGTCTTCCAAATAAGATTATAACTGTTGCAAACCCGATTTTAAGCGCTGAGGCGCTTGACTGGATGGAATGGAAACACGGAATGAGAAACGAGGCGCTTGTTACAACCGTTCAGGGCTATTTCACAAAGCTTGCAACCTCTGTTACAGGATGGCTTTCGGGAATGGTTTTAACATGGATTAACTATGTTCCGCTAACCGACTCAGTCGGCAATGCAATTCCGCAGACAGACCCTTCAATGCTTCAGGGTATCTGGGCAATCTTTTGCATCCTTCCTGCGCTTGCAAGAGGACTTTACGGAGTTATGTTTATTCTCTATCCAATCCACGGTCAGCTTCAACAGGAAATGATTGTTGAACTTGCCGACATAAGAGCAAACAGACTTCACGAACAAAACAAATTAAATGCTGCTGAAAACAGCGTTGAATAATTAAGAAGCTAAATAAGATTTAAGGGAGTTTTTATATGACACCGGTATTCATTCTAACAATTGTTTCAGGACTCGTTGCAATAGCATTTGCGCTTTACACTGCAATATTCATCAATAAAGCGGATGCAGGAAACGAAAGAATGAAAGAGATTTCCGAAAACATTGCCTCAGGCGCAAAAGCCTTTCTGTTTTCTGAATACAGAATATTGATTATATTTGCAATAATTCTTTTCATTCTGATTGCAGTTTTAATCAATATCGGAACAGCAATATGCTTTATAATCGGCGCGCTTTTCTCAACCCTTGCAGGTTATTTCGGAATGAGCGTTGCAACAAAGGCAAATGTCCGCACTGCTCAGGCAGCTAAAGAAAAAGGTCTCGGCGGAGCGCTTAAGATTGCTTTCGGCGGCGGCGCAGTTATGGGACTTAGCGTTGTTGGTCTTGGTGTTATCGGAATTTCTGTAATATTCTTTGTTCTTTACGCAAGCAAAAAACTTGTCAGCAGTTCAGAGGTTTTAAGCATTTTAACAGGTTTCAGCCTCGGCGCCTCCTCAATCGCTCTTTTTGCAAGAGTGGGCGGCGGTATATACACAAAGGCTGCAGATGTCGGCGCAGACCTCGTTGGCAAGGTTGAGGCGGGAATACCCGAGGACGACCCGAGAAACCCCGCAACAATTGCAGACAATGTCGGCGATAATGTTGGCGATGTTGCAGGAATGGGCGCAGACTTATTTGAAAGCTATGTCGGCTCAATTATCTCTGCAATAACTCTTGCATACGCTTCCTTCCAGATTAACGCAGTTAACGGAGTTACGGCTATAAACGCTGCTCTCTTTCCGCTTATTCTCTGCGCAGTCGGAATTTTCGCATCTGTTTTTTCAACCTTCATCGTTGCAAACTCAAAGGGCGATAATCCTCAGAAGGCGCTCAATATCGGCGAATATGTTACAACGGGAATTGTTCTTGTTGCAGGCGGAATTTTAAGCAAGGTTGTCCTTGGCGGATTCAGAGGCTTCTGGTGCGTTTTTGCAGGACTTGCAGTCGGCACCATTATCGGAAAGCTTACCGAGATATACACCTCGGAAAAATATAAAACAGTTAAAGGCATTGCAGATTCTTCAAAAACAGGAACTGCAACAAATATAATCAGCGGACTTTCCGCAGGTATGCGCTCAACCGCGTTTCCGATTCTTTTCATTGCAATCGGTATTCTTATCGCATATAAATGCTTTGGTCTTTACGGAATTGCTCTTGCAGCAGTCGGTATGCTTTCAACAACCGGAACAACCGTTGCAGTTGACGCATACGGACCGATTGCCGATAATGCAGGCGGTATTGCTGAAATGAGCGAGCTTGAGCCCGAGGTAAGAGAGATAACCGATAAACTCGATTCAGTCGGAAACACAACTGCTGCAATCGGCAAAGGCTTTGCAATCGGCTCAGCAGCTTTAACAGCTCTTGCTCTCTTTGCATCATATGCACAATCAGCAGGAATCAGCTCAAACGGAATGAGCATACTTGACGCAAAGGTTGTTGTCGGATTATTCATCGGCGG
>JAFUZY010000149.1 GCA_017476375.1 Eubacterium sp. | reverse complement strand
GACTTTCAAGGACCGGAAGAATTGATATCTTCACTCCCGAAGGTCACTCAGCCTGCTACAGATACGGAACCGGCTCATGCAAAATTGAGATAGTTCGTTTAGGATGGTAAAAAATAATCCCAACCGCAAATGCGGCTGGGATTTTCTGTTTCCTTTTTGACGTAAGGGGTCAGACCCCTTACGTCATTTTTTATCGTTTGGCTTTATTACAGCCTTTTTGCCTGACGAAAGGGGTCTGACCCCTTTCGTCAAGGGAGGATTCAGTATTCAATAATCTCATTTTCAACATATTCAATGATGCTTTTATCAATTTGGTTAACATCAAGCAGCATAATCTTGTTTTGCCTCGGATTGAAGAACCCTATTTTGGTTATGCCCTTAAATATCTCGTTTCCGGAATGCTGACCCATAATCCAATACATAAGCAGCTGGAGGGTGTGCTTGCTTTTTATCGGATTTTTGCTTACCTTGAAATCCCACATTGTGTCCTTTGTGAGAAAGTCGCCGTCACCCGAGCTGACCTTCATTGAGTATCCGTTTGGCTTAAACGTGAAGCCATCCTGCGTAATCGGACCGTATTCCTCAAAAAATTTAACGCTCCTCTTTACCATTGTTCTGATGTTTGAAATTGTTTGACTGTCGGGATTCGTTTCCTCCTCCCCTTTTGCTAAAGCAGCGCCAAATGGATTTCTGAGCCAAACATCAAAGGTTGCTATTTTGCAGGCGGCAGTAATTGATTCATCATCAAGTCCATTAATCCTCTTCAATAAATCATTCGCCTTTTCTGCCGAGTTTTCATTGCCGGCTTGCTCTGCCCGATTTGCACCTTCAATAGAGATTCCGAAAGCCTTTTCCTTCGGCGAGCCCATTGCAACTCTTGTCAGATAGTCGACCGCAAGACCTATTATTATCGGAGAAACATTTTCCGTCTCAAACAGTTCAATGTCATCCTGAAGCTGAATAACGGAAAAATCACGCGGTCTGACATATCCTCCTCTCGGTTGTTTTTCTTTACCTGCAACCATTGTTACTGATAACATAGTCATTCCCCTTTCGGTTTAAATTCAGGGCAATCCGCCCTTGAGAACTATTTACCACAAAAGAAAATGAATGTCCATACAGAAAATATACACAAAAATGATTATTTTCTTCCTTACGCATACCTATTATTTCCGCCCTTATTTTCTTCCTTATTTTTGCTCTTATTTTTATTCTTATCTGCGCATTTTAACAGAAAAACCGCTTAATGACGCCGTTTTTTCAAAACCGGATTTTTTCGTCGAAAAAGTCCGTGAGAGAAATCAGCTTTGCATAAATATACAAAATGCCTGAAAGAATTTTATCAAAAATATTTTAATACACAATTTAATGTCGAATATAATAAATTATTCTGACACTATTCAAACTATGTCAAGTTGACTAATAAACAATTAAATGTTATCATAGCAAACCAGAGGTGAAAACTATGGATAATATGATAAACACTGATTTCAAAAGAAAACTGCCCATTCCTCAGGAAATAAAAAAGCAGTTTCCGCTCTCCCCCGAGGCAAATGCAATCAAAGAAGCAAGAGACAAAGAAATTGCCTCAGTTTTTAAGGGCGAAAGCGATAAATTTCTTTTAATAATAGGTCCCTGTTCAGCGGACAGAGCAGATTCCGTTTTGGATTATATCCATAGGTTAAAAGATGTTCAAAAAGAGGTTGCGGATAAAATCCTCATTATTCCGAGAATATACACGGGAAAACCGAGAACAACGGGCGCAGGATACAAAGGAATGCTCCATCAACCCGACCCGGATAAAAAGCCCGATATGCTCGAGGGAATTATCGCAATAAGAAATCTTCACAAGGATGCAATTGAGCAAACGGGATTTGCCTGCGCGGATGAGATGCTCTATCCCGAAAACGCAAGGTATCTTTCAGATTTGCTTTCATATATTGCAGTTGGCGCGAGAAGCGTTGAGAATCAGGAACACAGATTGCTTTCAAGCGGAATCAATGTTCCGGTCGGTATGAAAAATCCAACCAGCGGCGATTTTTCAATTATGCTCAATGCAATCAAGGCAGCCCAGGGCTCCCACACCTTCCTCTATCGCGGATGGGAGGTTGAAAGCAAGGGAAACGAGCTTGCGCACGCAATTCTTCGCGGAAGCGTTGATAAACACGGAATTAACCACCAGAACTATCACTATGAGGATTTAAAAATCCTTTATGATATGTACTGCTGCGGCGGATTTGAAAATCCCGCTGTTATTATCGACACAAATCATTCAAATTCAGGCAAAAACTATCTTGCGCAGATAAGAATTGCAAAAGAGGTTCTTCATTCAATCAATAATAACGACGATATACGCCATATGGTTAAGGGCTTTATGATTGAATCGTATATTGAAGACGGTTGCCAGAAGATTGAAGAGGGAATCTACGGCAAATCAATAACCGACCCCTGCCTCGGCTGGGAGAAAACAAAGGATTTAATCTATACTATTGCTGACAGACTATAAAAAATGCAAAGTGCAAAATGCAATATGCAAAATTTCGGGTCGCTTCGCTCCGATTATAACTAATTGTTTGAGCGTAGCGAGTAACCTCAATTCATCATTCATAATTCATCATTCATAATTAACAAAAAAAATCCCGCGGATTTCTCCGCGGGATTGTATTTTTTTGTTTAGCCAAGCTCTGCAAAGTACTTGATTGTTCTAACCATCTGTGATGTGTATGAATTTTCGTTATCATACCAAGAAACAACCTGAACTTCGTATTTGCCGTCGCCGATAGGAAGAACCATTGTCTGAGTAGCGTCAAAGAGTGAGCCGTATCTCATACCAACGATATCCATTGAAACGATTGGGTCGGTGTTGTAGCCGAAGCTCTCGTTTGAAGCAGCCTTCATAGCGTCGTTAATAGCGTCAACAGTTACATTGTCGCCCTTAACAACAGCTGTAAGGATTGTTGTTGAGCCTGTTGGGGTTGGAACTCTCTGAGCAGCGCCGATAAGCTTGCCGTTGAGCTCGGGAATAACAAGACCGATTGCCTTTGCAGCACCTGTTGAGTTAGGAACGATGTTAGCAGCGCCGGCTCTTGCTCTTCTGAGGTCTCCCTTTCTGTGAGGACCGTCGAGAATCATCTGGACGCCTGTGTAAGCGTGGATTGTGCACATAATACCGCTCTGAATCTCAGCGAAATCGTTGAGAGCCTTTGCCATAGGAGCAAGGCAGTTTGTTGTGCATGATGCAGCAGAAATGATTTTATCGTCTGCTGTAAGAGTTTCGTGGTTAACATTATAAACGATTGTCGGAAGGTCGTTTCCTGCAGGAGCAGAAATAACAACCTTTTTAGCGCCGGCATCAATGTGTGCCTGAGCCTTGTCCTTTGAGCAATAGAAACCTGTGCATTCAAGAACAACGTCAACATCAAGCTCGCCCCAAGGAAGCTCAGCTGCGTTTGGCTTAGCATAGATTGTGATTTCCTTACCGTCTACAACGATTGAATTCTCAGTAGCCTCAACAGTGTGTTTACCTTCACCGATAACACCTGCATATCCTCTCTGAGCTGTGTCGTACTTAAGGAGATGAGCGAGCATTTTAGGATCTGTAAGGTCGTTAATTGCAACAACCTCATAACCCTCAGCGTCAAACATCTGACGGAAAGCAAGACGTCCGATACGGCCGAAACCGTTAATAGCAACTTTTACCATTGGAATTACCTCCATTTAAAAATATTGTTTTTACATTTTTATGCATTCTTTATTTTATACTGTTTATTATAAATAATCAAGATAAATTTACATTTTTTACATATTACACAAAATATTTCCCTCACACAATGATATTTTTTTCACAAAGTTAAATTATCTTCTAAACTGAAGTAAAGAGGTAACGTCTATTCGTTCGCCGAAAATATAATCGGGTGGGGGGGTCCCGCCCGAAATTCCTCTTTCCTACCTCCTAATTCCTAATTCGCGACGCGAAGCGACCCGAAATTTTGCACTTTGCATTATGAATTAAATATTGCATTTATCGCTTTAATGTGCTATTATGTTAAAGTATTTTTAAACCCATATAATAAAAGGAGGTTTTTATGAATAGTTCTCAGATAGGAATTATGATTTCAATTGTTTTATATCTTTCAATAGTTGTTATCATAGGAGTTGTTTATTCTAAAAAAACAAAAAATGTCGGCGATTTTTATCTCGGCGGAAGAAAGCTTGGTCCTCTTGTTACTGCAATGAGTGCCGAAGCTTCGGATATGAGCTCGTGGCTGCTTATGGGGCTTCCGGGTGTTGCGTATTTAACAGGCGTTGCCGATGCGGGATGGACAGCAATCGGACTTGCAATCGGAACATATTTCAACTGGCTTATTGTTGCAAAACGCCTTCGCTATTATTCGGCAAGCATTGAAGCTATAACCGTTCCCGATTTCTTTTCAAAGAGATACAGGGATAAAAGCAATATTCTTCTTGCCCTTTCGGCTCTTGTTATAATCGTTTTCTTTGTTCCCTACACCGCGTCGGGCTTTGCAGCCTGCGGAAAGCTTTTCGGAACTCTTTTCGGAATTGACTACCACATTGCAATGGTTGTTTCGGCAATCGTTATTGTCGGCTACACCTCGCTTGGCGGTTTTAACGCCGCTTCAACAACCGACTTTATCCAATCGATTATTATGACAATCGCGCTTGTTATCGTTCTTGTTTTCGGCGTTGCGCAGGCAGGCGGAATTGCCGCAGTTGTAGATAATGCAAAGGCGCTTCCCGGTTACCTCGGAATGTTCAACACTTATAACGCCGAAACAAATTCAGCAGTTGATTACAGTGCCCTGACTATTTTCTCAACCCTTGCCTGGGGACTCGGCTATTTCGGAATGCCGCATATCATTCTAAGATTTATGGCAATTGAAGACCCGGGCAAAATCAAGATTTCAAGAAGAGTTGCTACCGTTTGGGTTGTTATTTCAATGGCAATCGCAGTTGTTATCGGAATGGTTGGCCTTGGAATGGTTAAAACCCCAAACAACGGTTTTGAAGCGCTTGCAGACAGCGAAACAATCATTGTTCAGATAGCAAATCTTCTTTCAACAAAGGGCTTTGTTTTTGCACTTATTGCCGGAATAATCCTTGCAGGTATTCTTGCAAGCACAATGAGCACGGCGGACAGCCAGCTTCTTGCCGCTTCATCATCAATGAGCGAAAACATCCTCGGCGGTCTTTTCAGGCTCAAGCTGGGCGAAACCGCTCAGATGGTTGTTGCAAGAGTTACGCTGATTGTTATTTCGGTTATCGGCGTTATTCTTGCATGGGATTCAAATTCAAATGTTTTCAAAATCGTATCCTTTGCATGGGCAGGCTTCGGCGCTGCGTTCGGACCCGTTATGCTTCTTGCTCTCTTCTGGAAGAGGTCAAACAAATTCGGCGCAATCTGCGGAATGTTTGCGGGCGGAGCGATGGTTTTCATCTGGAAATTTGCATTAAGACCTCTCGGCGGTGTCTGGGATATCTATGAGCTTCTTCCTGCTTTCATCATCGGACTTGCCGTTAACATAATCGTTTCACTCATAACAAAGAAACCCGAGGATGAAATTGTTGAAGATTTTGAAAAAGTTAAAGCCATTAAATAGTTCTGAGTGCCGAGTGCCGAGCTCCGAGTTTTCGGTTTCTCGGCTTCGCCTCAATCAATAAATAAATGCTCTCCCGATTTAGGCGAGGTGCGGTAACGAAGGATAGGTTTTGACTTTGTCCTTTTGTCCCTAAAAGCATTAAAAATTCCCTGCATACGCGAGTATGCAGGGAATTTTGTAATACATTTATGAACTAAAATTACTTTGTCAAAACTGCTT
>JAFUZY010000148.1 GCA_017476375.1 Eubacterium sp. | reverse complement strand
TTCCGTTTTCATCAATCTGGAAAATATACTGGTCGTTTCTGTTTGAATAAATCAGGGCAACCTTTTCTTCGCTGTCACCGGGATAAACGGTTGACCGCTTAACGATATAGCCGTTATTAAGCGCCTCGATACTCGTAAGATTATGCAGCTTGAATTTATAGTTCTCATTCGACGGAACGTAGGTTGAATCTCCGTTATCACCCCAGTAGTCATAAATAACATTTGCTGAGATTATCGGCGTGGAGTCTATATGAAACGGCTGCTGATGCTCAATTCCGAAATAAGGATTTTCGCTTATTCCGCCGAGGAAATAATTATAGTCGTTTACATCAACCTCTTTAAAGGATTTCTGAGAAGCAAAGGTTGTATCAACCTCAAACCATTTATATCCGTCGCCGCAGCCATCGTCAAGCCAAACGAGATTCCATTCATGCGCATCGCTTCCCTTATTTGCCTCTGCAAGATAATCACCGTCAACAATTCGGCAGGGTATTCCGTTTGAAACGCAGAGATAGTAGAAAAGCTTTGAGTAGCCCTCACAGACAGCCTTTCCCTGATTTGCCTTTTGGATTATTTTTTGCCCCGTGACGCTTTCCTTTGTTGAAAAATCGTATTGTGCGTTATCCTTAAGCCCGCCTATTAATGCGCCGTATGCCGAATGGGCAATATTATATCTTTCGCCTGATTTATCGTAGTCGCCGCCGTAAACCTCCCAGTCGTATTCGGTGTTACGAACAACGAAATCGTATATGGTTTTAACCTTTTCATAATCAGTTGCATTGTTCGGAATAAAATTATCCGAAAAAGCTTTACAGTAGTTGGCAACCGCCTCTTCCTGCTCTGTGGAGGTGTAGTAAGAGATGTTGCTGAAACTTATTTTGAAGGTGTAGTATCTCTGAGTGCCTTCAATCGGTGTGTCGCCCGCGGAAAGATAGGTTCCGTAGCCGTGTGACGCAATATTTTTAATTGATTTAAAAAGATAGTCGCCGCCTGCCGCGTTGCTAATCTTATCGCTGTCTTTTTTATAAACATCATTGAGAACATCGTGAACGAATTTCTCGCTGACTTCCGTGGAATCATCAGCTTCCTCGCCTTTTGAGTATTTATACTTTTCGTCCGTTGTTGCAAAATAATATGAAAATGTATTTCTTCTCTTCATCAGACTCTGCTGAAAATACTCAATCATTTCATCATAATCGGTATGAAAAGCAATCGGCGTTCCATCTGAAATACGATAATATATTCCGTTTGAATCCGTATACGGATAATAGGGAAAAGCGTTTTCATATGTTATGCTGCTTAAGGTTATCGTAAAGGTATAGTATCTTTCATTATCGCCGAAGGGATAATCACCGTCGCTGAGGTAAACGGATACATTATGATACCCTATTGAAAACTTACCTGAGTTTTCAGCGTTGCTGTTAACATCATTAAAAAGATTGTTATAAAGCAAATTGCAGGCGTTTTCCGAATCATTATCTGCCGAGCCGTTATATGTGTATTTGTATTTTTCGTCAGAAGTTGCAAAATCAAAGCTTATGCTCTTTTTATTAGCTTCAAGCTCGGTGCAGAAATAATCAACCATCGAAGCATAATCGGTGTTGAACGGCTTTTTCTCTCCGTTATAAATGCGGTAGTAATATCCGTCTTCATCGAGATATGGCGTGTATGGAAAATTATCATTCGATAGCGCAAAAGAGCTTAAAGGCGCAAAGGAAGATAGCAGCATTAATAAAGCTAATAATGCCGAAAACAAACGTTTTTTCATTCTCCTCACCGCCTTTGTAATAAATTATATATTTTTATCCATTAATATAATAACATATTATTAATAATTTGTAAACAAAAAAATAAATATATTCTTTTTTCTCAACTGAAGGAAAGAGGGTACGTCTATTCGTCCGCCATGGGGACGCACCGCCTTCGGAGGAACGTCCCCGTGTGCTGTTGAGGGAACGCGCATTTCGTCCGCCGATAATATAATCGGAGCGCAGCGACCCGAAATTCTTAATTCTTAAATCTTAATTCTTAATTCGCGAAGCGCAACGTCCCCGTGTGCTGTAAAGGGGACGACCACTTTCGTTCGCAGAAAATATAATAGCCGACCGCAGGTCCCGAAACTCTTAATTCTTAACTCTTAATTCTTAATTCGCGCAGCGCAGCGACCCTCAATTTTGCACTTTGCATTTTGCATTATGCATTAAAAAAAGCCCCATCGGGGCTTTTTTGTTAATCTTCATCGTTGCCAATCTGGCCGATTGAAGTTGTTATAACATCAACTGTTTTATACTCTTTAACATCTGTCTGCGGCTTTGTGTAAACCTCTTTCATTTTTATTCCTCCTTATCAAATATTTTTAAGCTTGTTATCCTTGGTTTCCCTAACGAACTGGGATAGCTTATATTTTTTCTTAACCGATTTAATATCGGATTTAACCTTGCCCGTCGCAAGTCTTGCAACAAGCTTTGTTGCGCCTGAATCGAACTTAAAACGCATATGCTGAACATCCTTAATAAACCAAGTATTATCGGGAAGAGCGCAGGTTTTTGCGTTTATAACCTTATCGGGCGAAACATATTTGCCTTTTGCGTTCTTCTTGCTCAGCTTTTTGCCGTACTGCGCAACAGTTGCGCCGCCCGACGCATACTTTGTATCAATAAGAACATCGGTCTGATTATTTGCCTTTGAGGTTACGGGAATGCCCATCGTTCCGTATGACGCAATTATTGCAACTGCGCTGCCGTTCTTTTTAACTGCCTTAAGATTTTTTCTTAGTCTGCCCTGAACAGCGTGGTATTTCTTAATTTTCTTATACATTCCGCTGTTTTTATCAAGAAATCCGATACCGCTCATTTCCTTAACAGCCTTATCGAAGCTGTCATACGGAATGCATTCCCAAAGAGAGGGAATATTGCCTATCCACGGCTTAATCGCAGTGTTGAAAAGCTTTTTAACATTTTTCTTGTTTTTAACAAATGAATTGAGATAATCAGCGGCATATCCGATTTTAACGTCGCCAAGCGCGTAAATCAAGCGGAAAAGAGTTGCCGAAGAGCCGTTATTGTATGCAGTTTCCATACAGTTGAGATACTTAACAATTTCCTTTTTGCTGAACTTGATGTCAAGTGCATACGCTCTTGAAACATCAACGCCCATTATAGCAGGATTAACGAAAACATAGCGTTTAACATCCTTTTCGCCCTTATAGGCGTCTATATATGCCGAAAGAACTGCACCGCCGAGCGAACAGCCGACCAAGGAAACCTTACTGCTCTTTGTTTGCTTTTTGATTTTCTTGATATAGTCTCTGAGGTCTTTTGCGGTTTTGCATATATCCTGACGCCAGTCATAGTTGAAGCAATAAACATTCTTAGCCCCAACCTCTTTAACAAGCTGACGGGCAATCGCGCTTTCGGCAACCTCAGCGTTCTGATAGTAATCCTTATGCTTTGAAAGAGGGTCGGTCCAGTAATTCACTATTCCCTGACCTGCAGGAACGTTGCCGTCTTTATCGCAGTTGAGGTTTGATGAAGCAGTCATTGCCGCAAGCGAATTAATAAGCTTATCCTCATCAACGTCTCTTTCCGGCTCCATCATCTTAAGCACCTCGCATATGAGGTCGTTATTCTTAAGTATTGCTGAAGCAATATCGTCGCCGAGACCAAGATTCTTTATTTCTTTCTGATTCGCCGTTCCGACATTCTCGTAAACGGGATTTGCTCCAAGCCCGTGAACAAGAATAACAGGAACAACACTTTCCTTTGCAAATGCAACAGACGCACTTGTTATCGCCATTAGCGCTGCAAGCGCAAAACAAAGAATATTTCTGATAGTCCTTTTCATTTTAAATCCTTCCTCTGATTGACCGAGCGCAGCGAAAAACCAAAAAGTCTTCACTCTTCACTCTTAATTCTTAATTGCTTTCAGAATCAATTAAATTGATTTTAAAAGCTTGGGAAGCCTTGTGAGCGCTCCGCCGAGCCTCCAGAAAATCTTCGAGAAGCCGATGAAACTTGATTCGTCATCATTGAGCATCATAAGAAGACCGTCCGCCATCTTCGGTGAGAAAACGCCCATACTCATTGCAATGAAATTTCTGATAGGAATCTGCGTTGCCATAGCTGCAAGCATTTTGCCGTCGCCGTTTTCGGCAGAACCCATCTTGCTCATAATCTTTTCAATCATATTGCAAAGCTTTCCGCCCCACTTTGTATGGCGTGCATCATTAAGACAGCAATAGATGTCAATCTTTTTGTTAACATCAATTTCCTGACTCGGAAGCTCGCCGTAAACTGCGGCAAAGTCATCCCTTGTAATTTCGGCAACATTATTATAGTAGTTAGGAGCAGTTGCTCTGTAATCGGGAATTTCACATTCAACAGTGCCAATTACCTCAACGGTTTCAGAGAGTTTGATGTCCCTGCTTGACGCACCGATAAGAATATCGAAATCACCGCTTTCAACACACCAGTCATTGATGTTAACATTATAAAAAGCAAACGCTCTTTTTCCGAGTTCAAAGGTAACCTCAGCTTCTTCTCCTGCCTTAATGAATACCTTTTTAAATTCGCGAAGTTCCTTAACGGGACGGAAGATTGTTGATTCCTTGTCGGCAACATAAAGCTGGGCAATTTCAGCACCGTCAACATCGCCTGTGTTTTTAATCTTAAACGAAACTGTAAGTGTATCTGTATCCTTAATGCTCTTTGACGAAACCTTGAGGTCGCTGTATTCAAAGGTTGTGTACGAAAGTCCGAAGCCGAACGGGAAAACAACCTCTTTATCTGCTGAATCGTAATACTTATATCCAATGTAAACGGATTCCCTGTGTTCACTTGTAACAGGTCCGCCGGGATAGTTTCCGAAGGTCGGATTATCCTCAAAGAATTTCGGATATGTTTCAGTCGTTTTACCCGACGGGTTAACCTCGCCGGTTAAGATTCTTGCAACTGCAATTCCGCCTGCCTGTCCGCCAAGACCCGAGTTAAGAAGCGCCTTAACATTATTGAGCCACGGCATAAGAACAACCGAACCGCCTGCCAAAACAACAACCGTGTTTTCATTTGCAAGAGCAATTTTTTCAACAAGGGCATTGTGGCTTTCGGGAAGGTTAATTGTTTCTCTGTCATAGCCTTCGCCCTCAAATTCCTCTGTTAAACCAATGAAAACAACTGCAACATCGGCAGCTCTTGCGGCATTTTCAGCCTCCTCAAAGAGTTCAGCGTTAATTTCATCCTTACTCTTATCATAGCCCTTCGCATATGTTACATCAACACCGAGCTTTTTGAGATTATCAAGAGCGTTATCAAGATTAGTCGGATTGATAACCGAGGAACCTGCACCCTGAAAACGCGGAGACTCAGCCATTTCGCCGATAACGGCAACCTTCTGACCAGCCTTAAGAGGAAGAATGTTTGAATCGTTTTTAAGAAGCTGCATTGAACCTTCTGCAATACGGGCTGCAATCTCGTTATGCTCTTCAAAGCTGAAGGTATGCTCGCCTTCAAGAGCAGGTTTTGATTTAAGAATCAAATCAACAACCGTGTCAACTCTTTCGTTAAGAACTGCCTCGTCAAGCTCGCCGTTATTAACTGCAGCAACGATTTTCTTTGTATTAAGAGGTCCTGAAGTAGGCATTTCAAGGTCTGTTCCGTTGATAAGTCCGGGAATTCTGTCAACAGATGAGCCCCAGTCGGTTACGAATAAGCCCTTGATGCCCCATTCGCCTCTTGCAATTTCCTGCTGGGTATGGCCGTTCTGAGAAGCATAAACACCGTTGATTTTGTTATAAGCATTCATAACTGTCCACGGCTGAGCTTCCTTGATTGCAATTTCAAACGCAGGAAGATATGTTTCCCTCAGTGTTCTTTCATCAATTATTTCATCAATAACCATTCTGAACGCTTCCTGCGAGTTTGCGCAGAAATGCTTGAGCGAAGTTCCGACTCCCTTGCTCTGAACGCCCTTGATTATTGCGGCAGAGCATTTTCCTGCAAGATACGGGTCCTCGCTGAAATATTCAAAGTTTCTTCCGCAAACGGGAGAACGCTTGATATTTGTTCCGGGTCCGAGTAGAACGGAAACCTGCTCTTTAAGACATTCATCACCCATTGCCTCGCCTGCTTTTTCAAGCAATTCGGGGTCCCATGAGCATGATGATGTTGCAGCCGGAGGAAAACAGGTTGCCGGAACAGAGTTTCCGAGTCCGATACCGTTTGATGTTTTCTTATCCGTGTTCTGCTTACGGAGACCGTGAGGTCCGTCGGTAATCATAATTTTCGGCAGCCCAAGCTCCGGTGCTTCCTCTAAATGCCAGTAATCAAAGCCTGACACAAAGGCAGCCTTTTGCTCAAGGCTCATCTTTTCAACAATCTCTGGGTGTTTCATTTACAAACTCCTTTCAAAACTTTTGAATTGTTATCAAGCAATATTATACAATAATTCACACGTTTTGTCACTATATTTTGTTAAAAAATTATATTCTTTTCCTTGGATTTTATTAAAATTCCGAGAAAAAAAGCAGGAGAAAATTATTTCTCCTGCGTATTTCCTTCTGTATTCAGTAAAATCATTCCGCCCTTGTGCGCACGTCCGGTATCCCACAGTGCATCAAAATCCAACCATTCATAGCTGCTGTAGGTCACCGCCTTCACCATCAGCGTATCC
>JAFUZY010000147.1 GCA_017476375.1 Eubacterium sp. | reverse complement strand
TGACAGAGGGGAGCGTCTGCGCTAGCAAAAGGGGGACCGCCTGCGGTGGATGAGGTGTTTTGCCTCCTCCCATCAGTTCGTTCAATCCAATCGTCACAAAATGAATTGCGATAAATCGCGTGAATTGCCGTTGGCATTAACTGCCTTTCGGCATTTCGGTTTACTCGCGCAAGCGCTCAAACAATGGTATAAAAAGGGTCGGCATTCTCGCCGACCCGTTATAATCAAGCGCGAATGTGTCGCCCGACAACTTGCAACGTGAAACGCGAAACGCGCAACTTTTATAATCGCAGCGCAGCTCCCCGAAACTAATAACTAACATCTAACAACTAAAAACTTTGCACTTTACATTTGTGCATCCCTATATAATCAAACAACTGTCTATTAAAGCACAATATATAGCGGTTCTTGTTTACTTTATGCAAAACTAACAGTATTTTTAAACTTTTTTTGTGAAAAAGGTTGCAAAACCAAAAAAACCCTTGTATAATATTAACAATTGGTTAGATAAATTTTTGTGCATTATTATTTAATAAATGACAAGGGAGGCTAAATTATGCCAAACAGATTATTCCAAGGCGTTGTAAACCAGATGCGCGAAGCGACAGACAGAGTTATCGGCGTTATTGACGAAAGCGGTTCAATCATTTCCTGCAGTGAGCTTGGTCTTATCGGCGAGGTTAAAAAGGGAGTTATTGCAGCAGGCGTTTTCAACGGACCGCAGATTTGCGTTGATTCCTGCACGTATAAGGCTTTCGGAGACAGCGTTCATCCCGAATACGCAGTCTTTGTTGAAGGAACGGATGAAATCAGCAGAAGCTATGCCGGAATAATTGCGGTTGCGCTTGATCAGATTAAAAAGAGCAACGACGAAAAGTTTGATAGAACAAATTTCGTAAAGAATGTTATCCTCGACAACATTCTTCCGGGAGATATATATATTAAATCACGCGAGCTTCATTTCAATAACGATGCTTCAAGAGTTGTTTTTCTTATCAGAGCAACAAATAATACGGATATTTCAATCTTTGATATTATCCAGAATTTCTTCCCCGATAAATCAAAGGATTATATAATAAACATCAACGAAACTGATATTGCTCTTGTTAAAGAGGTTCGGCCGAATGTTGAAAGCAAAGACCTTGAAAAGCTTGCCCAGTCAATCTGCGACACTCTTTCAACAGAGTTTTTGTGCAATGCAATTGTTGGCATCGGAGTATGCGTAACAGGTATTAAAGAGCTGGCAAAATCCTTCAAGGAAGCTCAGGTTGCCCTCGAGGTTGGCAAGGTGTTTGACACCGAGCGTTCAATAATCAGCTATGAAAACCTTGGTATCGCAAGGCTCATCTATCAGCTGCCGACAACTCTTTGCGATATGTTTTTAAAAGAGATATTCAAAAAGGGTTCAATCGATTCTCTCGACCAGGAAACTCTCTTTACAATACAGAAGTTCTTTGAAAACAACCTTAATGTTTCCGAAACATCAAGAAAGCTTTTCGTCCACAGAAACACCCTTGTATACAGACTTGAAAAAATTAAGAAATTAACAGGTCTTGATTTAAGAGAGTTTGATGACGCAATCGTTTTCAAAGTAGCCCTGATGGTTAACAGGTATCTCAACTCAACCCCGATAAAGTATTAACCAAAAGAAACTCAAAACGCAAAAACAGGGCAGTCCGAACGCGGATTGCCCTGTAATTAAAAAAATTTAAACAAAAAGAAAAAAACTCTTGATAATTAAACCGATTTGTGTTATATTATCTCTTGCAAAAGACATAGAGGTATAGTGTAACGGTAACACTCCGGACTCTGACTCCGTCATTTAAGGTTCGAATCCTTATACCTCTGCCAAAGAGAGGGCTATCCTAAAGGATAGTCCTTATTTTTTGCTCAAAATCCCCGCAAACGCCGTAATAAAGCCAAAATCCGCCTGCCAAAGCAGACGGATTTTTCCGTTTCAAGTGACTTTCAGCGACTCTTTGTGACCATAAAATGCACTAAAAACTCACACCGCCGAGAGCGGATCGCAGCGGCTCTCGACGGTTTTTTGAGTGACTCTTGAGTGACTGTTTGTAAAAGAGATAATAATTAAGAAAAAGAAGTAATAATTTTGCTTCCTTTATTGGATTTTACAATTTCCAGTTTTTCGCTAATGTTGTCTTCCAATATCTGAACGTGGGAGATAATACCTACCATACCGTTTGCCTTCTGAACACTCTGCAATATATCCAACGCGTCATCAATTGATTTTTCATCAAGGGTTCCGAAGCCTTCATCAATGAACATCGCTTCAATTTTTACGCCGCTTTTCTGTGCAACGGCAGACATGCCGATAGCGAGAGAGAGCGAAACAAGGAATTTTTCGCCTCCAGAGAGAAGTGCAACATTTCTGCCATCCTTTTCGGGAGAATAGTTATCGTGCACCTTGAGATTTAATCCCCTTTTGTTTGAGCCCGCAACCTTGTCGTCAGACCTGAACAAATGATATCTTCCGCCGTGAACATTTTTAAGCATCTGGTTAGCCTCGGCAATAACCTTATTAAACATTATAGCCAGAACATAACGCTGAATTCCAATGCCTGTGTCGCCCCTGAACGCCTTTGCGAAGGTGAAATCGTCCTGAGCTTGCTGAATTTCATCCTTGAATTTATTATTCAGCTTTTCAATTTCATCCTTTGTTTTGGTCATCTGTTTGATGCGTTCTTCAAGACCCGCCTTTGCCTTGGTATATTCGTTTACTTTTTCTTTTATTTCATTGATCGTGTCTGAAATGCTTTCCATATCCTTTTCAGCCTTGCCGTTTAGCTCTTTTTTCAGTTCAGCAATATCCTTTTTGGTCTGAGATATGGCAGCTTTATAATCCGAAATACTCTGCTGTAGTTCTGCTTGTTCATCAGCGCTAATCATTGCCTTCTGAGCTGCTTCAAGCGATTCAAAACCGTTTGAAGCAAGTGCGTTTTTAAGTTTCTCATCAGCTTTCGTTAATGCTTTTTTGGCTTTGACAACCTCAGATTCTGCATTTTTCAGATTTGCGTCGCATTTTTGATATTCCGCTTTTGCATTTTCAAGATTCAGTTCGAGAGACTCTTTCTTTTTGTTATATGCATCGATGGCGGTATTCAGGTCATTCACTTTTTTGGTAAGCGCTTCGTGACTATCGATGCCTTCAACAAGGTTTTTGTTTGCGTTTTCAACATCCTTTTTGGCAAGCTCAAATGTGGTCGTGCATTCGTTTAAGATTTTTAACTTCTTTTCAAGTTTGCCTTTTTCATTTTTTTCATTTTGCTCTGCTGTATTCCACGCGGTGTATAATTCGTCGAGCTGTTCTTTTGCTGCATCCAGCTCGCTTCGTGTTGGCGCACTCTCAAGTTTTTTAGCAAGCGAGGGATGGCTTGTACTGCCGCATACAGGACAAGGTTCATTGTTTTTAAGACCGCTTGCAAGCTCTCCGCTGATACCGTCGTTATACAAATTGAACATATCGGAATACGCGCGGTTGCTCTCGTTATAAAGATTTTTCTGCGTTTCGAGAGCGTTTCTTGCTTCTTCGTGTTTTTCTTTCTGTTTGTTGTATTTTTTTGTTGCACTTTCCAAATCATTTTTTGCTTCTTCACATTTTTTCTTAACGGAATCAAGCTGAAGGTATATTTCTTCTTTTGATTCAAGCACTGCTTTTTTCTGAGCGTTTTTTTCACACGACTCTTTATTATCTTCATGAGCTTTAAACTCTTTTTCCGCCTTGTCTTTTGCTTTTGTTTCCGATTCAAATGCAGTTTTTGCTTCATCATATTCCTGGCGTCTTTCGGTCACATCTTTGCTTGCTGATGCAAAGGAATCTGCAAAAGGTTTAACCTTTTGCGCTTTTTGAGAAAGTTCAAGCATTTTTGCAGTCAAATCTATTTCGCTCTTTTTCTGTTCAAGCTCTTTCAGGGTGTTTTTTTTGCCGTGAAGATCTGCAAATTGCTTTGCAGTTTCTTTTTCTTTTTCCGCTTCATCCAGCTTCTTTTTATAATCGGCTTTTTTAAACGCTTCATCAAGCGCGCTCTTTTCCTTAACAGTGCCTTCAACCAACTCGTTAAACGCATCCGCCGTTTCACATTCATACATCTCGATTCGGCTTTTAATGGTTGCCTGATAGCCATTTACGCGTTTAAGCTCTTCATCTGCTTTTCTGAAGAACGATTCCGAAATTGATTTCCATTTTTTCACGTCAAAAATATTTGATAGGATTTCCTGCTTATCATCGGATTTTGCAAGCAAAAAGCTCTCAAATTTTCCCTGCGGAAGAATAATAATCTGCCTGAACTGGTCACGTGTTAATCCGATTATTTCATCGGCATAGGAATTAATGTCCGCATCCTTGCAGTTTTCAAAGACAACCTGAGCGTTTCCGTTTTCATCAACCTTAAAAACATTTTGTTGTTTGCTGAAATTTTTGTTTTTGCAAACCAGCTTGCGTTCAAAAATATATTTTTCGCCGTTGTTTGAGAAGGTGAAGCGAACAAAGGTGTCATCACCGAAAGCAGCCTGATTGCACCTTAATTCCTCAAGGTCGGAACGTGCGTCGGATTTTTCCTTTCCATAAAGAGCAAATGTCATAGCATCAAGAATCATCGTTTTTCCGCTGCCCGTTTCGCCGCAAATCAAAAAGAGTTTCTTATCGCTTAAGCCTTCAAAATCAATGATTTCATGGTTGACATAGGGCCCGAAAGCCTGAAATTCAAGTTTTAACGGCTTCATGTTTCTTCAACTCCTTTCTCATATTCTTCAACGGCATTTTTAAATAGCTCAAGCTTGTGCTCATCAGGGGCAGACTTAATCTGCTCAATGCAGAACTGCTTAAATATCTCCTCGGGATTGCTCTCGAGCTTTTCAAGCTCTTCAACCGAAAGGCTGATATTTGAATCTCCGTCATCATATGATTTTCCGCAAAACTCAATGGCATTGGGATAAATATCGCTCAGCATGGCAATCATTTCAAGCCCGAGATATGAATCTGTTATTTCCAGTCTTAAATATGCGTTTTTAATTTCGTCAGGATAATCAGCTTTAAGGAATTCATCAAAGGTTGCCTTCAGTGTTTTTCTCAGGTGAAGCTGAGGAAGCGGAATTTGCGAAACAGCCATATCATCTGTGTTTATAACGGTAACGCTTTTAACCTGGTCCTCTTCCTTGCCGAAGGCATACGGCATCGGAGTGCCGCTGTATCTTATGTTTGGAGCAACGTCCTGAGGTTTGTGGATATGACCGAGAGCCACATAATCAAAACCGTCAAAAACCTTGGCGCTCACCGCCGAAGCAAAGCCTACCTCTGCCGAACGGTCACTTGTTGATGTTTCGGCACCTACAATAAATGAGTGCGAAAGCGCAATATGCTTTTTACCGTCAACAAACTGCTCTTTTGCCTTATTCACAATGAATTCATATGCGTCCGTAAGCGATTTAATATCCTGAGCATCATCGGAAAAGAGCGCCTTGACCTTATCTGAGGTGAACCACGGAAACATAAACACCTGTACGTCATCAAGCTCAATGCATTCAACGCTTTCTGATAATGCGCCCGAAATATATAAACCACTGTTTTTCAGCAGCTCGCTGTTTGTGGCAAGTCTGACACCGCTGTCGTGATTTCCAGCAATCGAAAGCACCTTTACACCGAGCTCGCCCGCAATTCTTTTCATAGCATAATCATAGAGCTTTATTGCATCGGGCGACGCAATTGAACGGTCGTATATATCTCCTGCAATCAAAACGGCAGAAATATTTTCACTAACAACGATATCGCAAATTGCGTCAATAAAGAATTTCTGATCCTCGGGCATCGGACGGTTTGAATTCATACGACCCAAATGCCAGTCGGAGGTGTGAAGTAATCTCATTAATTATTTACTCCTTATTATATATTTGGTTAATTATACCATACAAAATGATTTAAGGCAACGGATTGCTCCGTTGCCTTTTTCTTTGCGCCATTTTTGACAGTTCTTCTTTTTCGTTAGCATATTCTGCTAATCTTTTCCGGTTCTGTTCAAATACCTCGTCCACCCTATGCGTGTAGATTTTTGCCGTTACGGATATGTTTTTATTAGACTTTTAGTTAAATTTTCGTGTATATACTTCAATCGCTTTTGAAACAAACTCCGCTATGCCTTCACCGGCGTAGCCGTCAATATTGTTTTTGAACTCGCTGTCCGTAACATACATTTTGCCGAGCCCTGCGAGAATTTCATTCGTACAGGTATAGAAGTTTTCAGTAATATAACTCTGCAACTTCGCAACCAACTCCTGCGCAGACTCATCAGCAGGCGCACAATCAAGTTTGGTAAACTCTGCGAAGATATTCATCATATCCTGCTGCAGCTTTTCGTTGTCCGCCGTACCGCGCTCTTTGCGTTTTTCTTTATATTCCTTATAGGCGTCAGTCGCACCCCAGCGCTCCGCCGCTTGCTTTTCGTAATCAATCACCATATTATAATTCCTGTAAACCTATTCCTTTCAAATAGTTGTATGTTCCATCGTAGTATTCGCGTGCTCTTGTGTGGTCGGTGTCGCTACCTTCCGGAACAAAGATAACCATGCCCTGACGTGCGCGAGTGAGCAGAACACGGTAAGCATTTTTCAAATACAGAATCTTATCTGCGTTATGCATCGTCTGCCATTTGTTTCCACTAAAATTATTATACGTCCACTCGCCGTTTGTAAATCTGAAGTCAGCATCCCAGGCAACGAGTGTATAATCAAGCTCAAGACCCTGAATATCAAATTCAGTTACGACATCTTCAAGCATATAACTTGAGCGCACATCCTCTTTACCATTTAAGAACCAGTTGGCGACGCTAATATCATTTTTAACAAAGATACCCTCCGGCTTTAAGCGTAAAGCGCCGCTTGACGCTATCAAGCCGTAACGCGTTGTACCTTGACACCGAGCTTTTACCCATTCTTTTGCCTTTGCTAAATCGCGTGTTATCATAACGGGATATTTATCCTTTATGCGCTCACAAAGTTCTTTAGCGTTTTCTGTGTCGACATCAAGAATTGCTTTTACAAGCGCTGCGAGGTCGGGAGTGCGGAAGGAACGAACAGAGGTTGCAAGATGAAGCTTATTGTTTTCTACCACATTGAGATCCGCAATCATATCGTTCCACTCATAGTCACGGCGATATTCTGTGTCATTTAGCTGCGGTGTAACATAAACATCCCAATCAGGGAAAGAACGACGAAGCGAATCGAACCACTCGGGCAATCCCGCTTCACCGCTGTTGATTTCCTGACCACCACCGACAAGGCAAATGATAACAGCCCAGTCGTCGTGTCTATCCATTGTGCTTATAAGGAACTCCGGCTCACTATACTCAAAATCCGGAACGCCCTTCTTCGTTTTCATAAAGTTTGCAATTTGCGAATATGTCCATGCGCGCTGCGCTTCATCGAAAATTGCAACTCTTTCGGGAGGTTTGTTGTCATTGCCAACAAACGAATCGCGGTATTTATGAATAATTTGAATAAACGCACTTGTCTCGCGAAGCGCATCGCTCTTTGTGATTTTTTCCTCTCTTGCTTTTGCTTGCGCCACTTTATCACGCGCTAATGCTTCCTGCAACACCGTTACAAGCGGATAATTACCGGAAAGGAAAACTGCGTGTTCACCTGCATTTGCATCCGAACGTTCAATCGCAATATTTAGTCCTACAAGCGTTTTGCCTGCGCCGGGGACACCGGTTACAAAACAAATTGCTTTTCGGTTATTGATTTTGCTATGCTCAATAATCTTGTTTATTTCATCAGTGGTTACAGTCAGATTTTCAGCACCTGCGTCGCTGCGAGTAATGTCGTGAACATTATGCCCGCGATATAGCGCTTGCGCCGCTTCAACGATTGTCGGTGTTGGGAGGTATTCTGAGTTCTCCCAAGAAACATAATCAAAAGCTGGCTCTGTGTAACGGCTTGTGACCATAGCAATTGCTGTTCTGATATTATCAACATTACACTTAATTGGCTCAATAATACGATTAACTTCTTTTACAACAATCGGAACCGCTTTGGCACGTGTTGAAATCATTATCGGTACAAGAAGTTTATTATGACTTTCCTTTTGGAAGTTACGCAAATCAAGTGCGTAATCATATACTTGGTCATAGGTAGAAGAACGGTACTCCGTATCGCCACATTTGAATTCAAGCAAGAAAACAATATTTTTGTAAAGCACTACGGCGTCAACGCGTTTACCCATACGTGGAATAGTATACTCAAAAATAACCCTGCCTTCATTGAAAAAGGCGAGTTGTTCTTTCAGTATTCTTATTTCTTCTTCCCAAGTATTAATCTGTAGTATTGAAATATCGGCGGAAATGTTGTTCTCGTGAATAATGCCGAGGATTTCCTCTTTTGACTGCCTCAAGAACTGCTCAATTGAAGCGGAATAATAGCATCTCAGATTTCTCATACTACTTTTCCTCAATGAACAGTTTATAGGTTTCTATACCGAGCGCATCTGCAATACGCTGTATGTTTTCAAGCGAAATGCTGCGACGATAGCACTCAATCGCGCTGATGTATGTTCTATGTAATCCGCTCATTTCCGCGAATTTTTCCTGCGAAACGCCAAGCGCCGTTCTGTATTTCTTAACATTAGAACCAAAAACATAAAGGATGTCCATAAAAAATCACCACCACTGAAATTATAGCAGCAGTGAACACAATAATTCTACATACAATAAGTAACAGTAGCAAGTCTTGATTGCCTATACTTTGCCAAAACAATACGATTATAATGAAAAATCAAATTGATAATAAAACAAAGGCAAATTGGTGTGGCTCACCAATTTGCCTTATTAATTGAATGCAGTAATTATTTCAAGCTATTGAAAAAGTCTATCGCATATCTTCTTTTTATATCATCGTGGTAACGCTGATTTCTGTAACTTCTTAAACAGAAATAACATGAAGAATCGCCTTCTTTACCTCCGCAAGTGCAATGCTCTACAACATTTTTCGCTGTTTCAATCACACCGATAAGATTATTCTGGTTATCAAGGCGTTTCGCGTGACCAGCACCGCCGGGAGTATTGTCAAATATAACAATTGAATAACCGCCGTTTAACATTTGCAAACATCCGGCAACATCACTTTCTTCTATGTTGAGATAAAGAGATATTCCTCTTAAGAGAGCATATAGAATAGACAGTCCTTTTTTCCAATTATCTATTTTATGATCGGGGAAATCTATAATCACCACATCAGTTTTGAAGGTATAGCCAAGTGAAAACTTTTTAAGGATGTCACAGTTGCACTTAAAACCTCGATCATTTTTATGATTATGTTTTTTAGATGGCGTAAAACAGGCATCATCCAGTTCAGCATAGCCGCATTGTTCGCAAACATAAAAGTTGTTTCGATTAATCACAGCCATTTCATCGTTATGACTGTTTTTAACAATTACTCTCGAATTGAAAATCTGGTACTCTTTGGTTTCAATATCATCCTTGAAGCCAACATAAGATATTTCTCCACTGTATGTACGGGCGGGCTTCCTTAATCCCGGCGTTTTAATCTTGTCTTCTGCAATAAAGCCCCATTCGGGAATCAAAAATGTGTTAGTTTTTGTATCTCTTGTCTCTCCAAATGGCGCACCGCACTGACTACAAGAAGGAATGAAGCTCCTGTCACCCAAATACACCTTCATATTCAAAGTGTTACAATGAGGACATCTAACATAGCTATACATTTTCCAACCGATTCTCGGAATCTTTTTAATGTAACGGCTGGTTATAAGATCACCGTTAGCAACAACTTGGGAACCTGGTGCATATTCAGATATAGCCATGGATAAATCTCTGCTCAGTTGTAAGCCTGCATGGTCATTATTTACAACCATTTCTACGGTATCAACCGGGAAGCCGTACTTGGGCAGAACATTATTTCTGGACATAAATGAAATAATTTGTTCGGAGGAATATGTGTTCATCCTTTGGATAATTGCACCGTTTGATTTCATTTCTTTTGCAAGAATCTCTAGTTGTTCTTGCAGTAGCTTCATATCGTCTTTGTATGATTCAACAGCTCTTGTAAGAACGCCTGACTCACCAATTAGCTTTTCTACCCATCCGAAAGTGTCAACTTTGTATTCCTTTACAAGAGAACTTGGCAAGAATGATTTTATATATTCTTTCAGTTCTTCTGGTTTCGAGGCAAGATAGTCGATCAGTGCCTTATAACCGCTGTTTCCTTCTGAATCCTCATCAATAAATAGCTTAGTCGTCCCAAAGTATTCGTTATGCGTTCTCCAAAAGTATCCAAGAGTTGCTGCATAAACATGCCGAATACCTATCCTGTCATTATCAACAGAATATTTTGGTGGATTAATTTTTCCCTTTATCATTCCTACAGGATTTCTAAAATAAGAGAAGTCGTGACTTGCTTTATTGCAAAATGTCAAAGCAAAAGCGGCACTCTGTTTGCTACGTCCTGCACGTCCGGCTCTTTGAGCGTAATTAGAAGGCGACGGTGGCATATTTCTCATAAATACTGTTTCAAGGCTACCAACATCAACGCCCATTTCAAAGGTAGTTGAGCAACTTAAAACATCAATATGCTTTTTCTTGAATTCGTTTTGATATTCGTATGCAGTATTCCTATCCAACTGTGCGGTATGCTCTACAACGCTTAAATCACGAATATCAAGATCCTGATAAAGGCGGTAATAATGATTGTTCTGAAATAATTCATCAGGATTCACCGACCTAAGATGTCCTTCACATTTATATGAAGGGCAAACGTCTTCAACATTATGACAGGTTAGCTGATTACACTTATCACAAATATACCATTCATTGCTTTTTCCAATTTTAATCTTATCAAAGTTTATTCTATAATCGTTTTTGCTTGTTCGTCCTACTATATGCTGATTGTCAAAAACTTGAGTCCAGAGTTTTTCTAAGAAATCTGAAAGCCCATCATTGTCAGGAACAGATATACTACTGTTCTTCGCCGCTTTTCTCTCCAATATGCGTTTTACATAGTCAACACGCTTGTTTGAAAGACCAGCTCTCGTTGGAATGAATGACTTTGTGTAGTTTCCTGTTGAATCCGAAAGCGTATATGAATACTGCACACCATTATGAGTAAATGATTCCTTATCGCTTTGATTCAAATCAGCATCATAATTTATTGCGGCATCAGCAAACATTGAAAGAGCAAAATTGCTACACATAGCAACAAATTCTTCAGCATCAATGTCGAATTTTTTATAGTTACCTCTAACATCAATACCCATGGGAAGTAATCCCATGCTATACAATGAAGTTTTATTGTTGTTCTCAACGAGTTCCCTTAAAATTGCTTTCCACGCTTCTTTTTTCTGGCTGTATTCTGAAGCAAAAAGACCTTCTTCACCTATATTATATCGTTCAAATTCATTTTGAATTCGGTCAACAAAGTCAATTGCTCCGCATCCACCAGATGGAGCCTTCTTCAAGGCTTCTGTGATAATTCTTTTATATAATATGTTGTTATAAGTTGCTTTGAGAAATGTAGCGTAGAACGCAGCTGCTTGACGGCTATCGGAAAACGCAATAAACTGTTTAGCAAGCCTTTCCTGAGTAATCAATTCTTCGTCCGATCCAAAATCACCGAAATCACCAAATTCATCATGCTCTTCTGTTGCCGATACTTTTGATTGTGTTTCTGTTTTATATGAAGGTAATTCTTCAAATAATGCAGTACCGATAACACTGGTCGCTGCTTCCTGTCCGCTGTACAACTGACGCAGTATGCCTGTTGAGTTTACATTTTCACATTTAGGGCATTTAGTCAGGCGTCCTGATTTTGACAGTGTTAATTTATAAACTGTGACTTCACTTTCACTGCCGTGCTCACAGAAGTCTTTTTTTGTTGCTTTATGAATATGACCACAGTATGGACATATTCTATAAGCATCAGCCTTAATGCCTTCGTCTTCTAACGTGTGGTCTTCATCAGTATCACTAATAGAGTTAGATAATAAATATATTTCTTTTGACTCAATATCGTCCACACTGCCAAATTGTTCAAGTTTTCCGTTTTCCGTTTTTCCGACAAGATACACGGAATTACAATAAACACATGTTGCCGCCTCAAACACCTTGAATTTTTCAAAGGTGTTTTCATTTGTTCTGAAATTCTGACGTTCAAGCATTATTCTGTTGTCCGGAGCGAGTGTTATAAACGCACTGTCCGTTGCTCTTAAGAACATATGATATCTTGCATCGAATAATTTAACGCCGTTCTTCTCACAAAGCGACGCAACCTGAACAAAGGCTGAAACTTGTATATCAGTCCAACCAAGTTCAGATGAGATTTTCTTTACCGTACTCGGCTGCTCCAAAAGTTCTCTGATTTGCCAGAAGTTTTCATCTTCAATAACCTTATCATAAAGGTTTTCAGACAGTGTCTTATCAGGAGCAAATCCGCATTTAATAATTATATCTTGTTCTGCTATTCCGCTATCTAATAATGCCGATAATTCTTCATAAAAAGAAATAGGATATTTTGACAAATTTCCACTACTTACAGGTTTAATTCTCTCTGCCCTGATGACATCTTCTGCGTAGAATGGGGCGTTGCAAAGATTGTGTGCAAACTCAGCAACTTGTGCGTCGTCTTCTTTTCCGCCAAGAGTTGCACTTGTTAAAATATATTTTATGTCATCCGTGCCGAGCTTGGCTTTCAGCCTTCTAAAAAGCATAGATACCTCTATGCCGGTTGAACCATTATAAACATGCGCCTCATCAAAAACGATGAATTTCCAATTGTGAGCATATTCCCCTTCAAAGAACACATTTTCATCAGGTCTTACCATTAGGTATTCTAACATTGCATAGTTAGTGATAAAAATATGTGGAGGAGTTGCAATCATTTCCTCTCTTGAAATCAATTCGTTTTTCTGAGGGACTTTGTTGTCGTTTAAGGATTTATATACCACAAGCGCTTTATCTTGCTTATGTTCTGTCTGACCCGTATAGACACCATAAGTAATTTCAGGATAATCGCAAAGAATTTCGCGGAGCCTTTCAATCTGGTCGTTTGCAAGTGCATTCATTGGATAAACGAGCAATGCCCTGACACCGGGTGTCAGGGTTCCTGCTTCGTTTTCACATACAAGTTCTCTCAGGATAGGAATTAAGAAGCTTTCCGTTTTACCTGAACCCGTACCTGTTGAAACGACAATGTTCTTGTGCTCTTCAGCGATTTTTCGCAGAGCCTTTTCCTGATGAAGATACAATGGTCTTGTTTGATGTAAGTTAATTCTTGAAAAGTCCCTCGGCAATATGCCTTCGCCAATGAGCTCGACTATTGATTTGCCGGATTTAAAAGTATCTGTTACATCAAGATAAGGTCCCTTAGCAAGCGAGTCATTGCTTTTAAGCAATTGCTTAAACTCTTTTGAATATGGCTCTCCTATATTAAATGCGGTATTCAGATACCTGAAATATTTTTCTGAAATCGCCTTTGAGGCTTCCACCGGTGAAAATGACATTTTTATTCTCCTATTTTTACTTTGAAATTGTTATGTAATAATAATTTGATGGGGAAAAAGCTAAATACCTGTTTCGAGCTTCTATCGGTGATAATGTAAAATCTTCCGTTGTCAGCAGCGTTTTTTTTCTTTTATCATAAACAAAATCTACATAACATTCCTCTTCTTCATCATAAAAGAATATTAATGCCTTTGATGTGTTCTTGGCATCAATCTGCTCTATTTGAATTCTTAAACTGGTCAACTTTGGATTAGCACAGTTTGAAACGCCGTAAAAAATGTTATCCGCTTCGTCGTCTACACTCTCAACCATAACGCTTATTCTGTCTTTAATATCATATTTACTCGAAGAGAAAATCGATGTTGATTTTTTGTCTTCAGTAATATACTGAACCTCGATTTTCTTTCCTAAAAGTGACATCTGATTTTTTAAACTATACTTTTTTCTTCCGAACTCAGAATATACGGCTTCTCCGAAATCGTTGTCATCGTCATTGTATTCCAAAAATACTAACTCGAAATCACCGTACAACTTATCTGTGGATAGTTTTGCGCCATTAGAGGTTAAATCCAGTTTATCGGCTATTAGATTACCATTGTTATATATATCAACTACACAGTCTGAAAATCCAAGTATCGTGCTCTTAATAATAAGTTGACCTTTCTCGATTAAATTAGCAAGGCTACATGATACAAGAATACAACTTGTCACTACCGTAAAGAAATCTATTATTGTGTCATCAAACTGTACATAAAGATGATTGATGGCAGAACCAAATTCTAACCAGCTTTTGATTTTTCTGGTGTCACAAATGAAGCAATCGTTGTTTGCGTCATATGCAAAAGAAAACCTTTGACTTTCTTCTTCGTCTATTATTTCTTGGTCGCTAAAAATACACCCACTATTTGTCGGAAGGGAAAAATAAATCCAATCGGGAAATTCTTTGTGCCATAATTCTTCCGGCTTCTCGACATTCCACTCGTCTTCAAGGTTAAATTTCCATTTAAAGACAGGAACATCAATATGAACCTCAAATCCGTTTATATCAAAAAGCAATTTGTTGGTGTTTCCGTTAATTGCAAAGTCGAAAGAACTGCTTAACGTATTGTTAAAAGTAACTTTTAAGTTTTCACAGAAAGAGATTTTTCCTTCTGTTTTGAAAACATAAGGTGCGCCTAAAAAATCAAAGTCAAAATTGCTGATTTGCACAAAACAATATTCACGTATTTTTCTGTCGAAAGGAACATCTATGACAACATAATAAATATCATCCTTGTTGCAGTAATCATCCAATCGTATCAAATAATAATTATACTCCGAATTATCCTCTTTAAAGATGATACATTTTTCAGAATCAAGCCTATACTTTTCACCGTTTATAATAATCAAAGTACCCGCCTGAGTTGAGTTCTTCATCTTGATCAATATAGAAGGTGCTTTGCTAAAGATTTGCAAAGCGTTACTGTTTTCGTATACAGCAGCACCCGTTACAAGGTTGTGTTCAATAAGTCCCTCTTGTAACTCTTGCCCAACCGATAATGCTCTGCCATCAGGTTTCTTAATAATGTTTCCCTTAGTAAGTTGGAACGAATAAAAGTCCAATCCAAGATAATGCTCAAAGTCATAGTAACCATCTGTTTCGATGTTGTCGTCTCTCTTGACAAAAGCAAAAACATCGCCTTCTGGCAAACGATTTCCGGTTATATAATCGTAATCAGAATCAAAGAATCTTGCAGTATCTGATCTAATTGCAAAACGCTTAATGGTTTCTGTTTCGTTTTTAATAAGTTCAATCTTAAAACTGCTAAAAATATCTTCCGGCTTTAAAACAAGGTGTTCTGTATCTATGTTTCTGCATCCTATTACGGTATTTTCAGTTTCAGACTCTATAGTAATAGAGTTATTTTTATAAATAACTATCCAAGAAAGCTCAGCACTATCCTCATCATCGCTTAGTGGAACCGTTTGAACCGGAAGTTTTAACTGAAAATCTTCATTTTTCATATCAAAATGAAGATAGGGATATCTGAAACGCTTTTTTCCTCGAGAATAGTAGCCGCTTTTTTCTTTTGAAAACCTCTTACTCGTTTTTGCCCATTCTACAAAAAACTGAGCCGTACGATTAGGGGAGTTTTCAGGAAGCTTATCTTCAAAAAGATATGCGTCCATCCATTTTAAGATGTTATATACTCTAATTTTGCAGCCCTTTTCATTTGCAGTTGCTGCATCGGCTGTACATTTTTTTATTCGGAACGCTCTTGGCGAGTTTTCCGCTTTTTTCATACAATCAATGAGATGGTCTCGCATTTCTTTATGCTGCTCTAAATCCCTGCCCAAATCGTACTGATAATAAGCAAAGAGAAACTCGAAGAAATCCGATGCATAATGCTTTGTTACAAAACAGTGCATCAGAATATTATTTACAATTTCATTTTTGTTTTCATTTTTATCAATGTGTATTTTGCGATTAATAATAAGGGTATTATAAAACCTTTCACCAATTTTTCTCTGTTTTGTTCCGTCAAGCTTAACTCCAGTTAAGCTTTGCACATGTGGCCAGAAGCGGCTGTTGTATTCTCGAATACCGATTTGTACCAATGCAGTGTTAAAAATAGGATCGTTTGTCTTTGTAAACTCATAATTAAGTGGCGAGGAAAGCTTAATTTTCAGATAATCAATAAGAATATCGTACTCGTCATTATTTATTGGAATATCGCCTATATACTTTACGTTTTTAAATTGTCTAAATATCTTTTTATATAGCTTTTCTTCCGGGGTTTTTGCTCTTTTTGGCAAATCTATTTTGGTTATTTGTTTGGGCTGAACAGGTTTTCTCTTTGTTTTCTTTTCGCTCGCCTCATCAAATGCAATCACTTTAACAGAGGACTTATTCTTATGATCGTCTATTAGTCCCCAAATCTCGGAGCCTTTCTGTGGAGTATAGAAAATATTATTTCCTGAAAACTCTTCTGAATCAGCACAGTTAGTATTGATTAACTTTTTAATACTTGCTTTTCTGAAGGGTGTCATCTGAACTCCCGCAATTTTACAATATTCATTGCATATCTGGCCATAAGAAGCAACACCACCAAGATTTCTGATGGCTGTAATAATAACTTCTAATTGCCTTTTTTTGCTTTTTCAATTCTCTCTTCATCCATAATACTTTCTTCACCAATCAATATAGTTATTGTGTTTTGGTTTTTGATCAATCTTGTAATATAGAATAACCCAAATTCTATTATAATATATAACTTGTCTGACTTCTTTAATATACTGTAAACATTATCCATTAATCGTCATCATCAAACAGGTTTCCATCAATTTCGTCTTTTTCCTCGTCATCGGGAAACATTTGCTTATAGATTTCGTATTCAATCGCGGTGTCAAATAAATCCTTTTGCCGTCGCTCTCTGTGGGGAGCCACCAAAACAGCAGTTTAAACGGCAAAAACATAAGCCAAAATATTGCTTTTAAGATAATCATAAAATCACCTTCTGCTGATTCTTTTAAAATCTGCAACGGGAACGGTGCAGGTTCCTGTTGTTGCTGCAGGTTCCCGTTGCCTGAAAGAGATTTGCAATAGCCCTTTGCAATATCTCTCTTCAAGGTCAATGTATCACTACGCGCGTATAAAGTAAATAGAACAGACGTTTCTGTCCCAAAGTTTGGACTTTGCTCTGATTTTTGTTGCAAAATGCACGCGTTTTATATATATTTAAGGTGAAAACAGCACAAACGAGGTGTTTTTTATGAAGTATACAGATAAACAGATATCAAGGTTAGCAGTGCTTGGCTTTTTAGGGCTGATTATTACATTTATTATCGGCGCGGTAACGGTTGTTCTGATGCCGTTTGCATTGCTTTATGCAATCGGTTACCTGATTGCGATGATATACCTGCTTGTGATTTATCTTAAATACCGTCCGGATGAGGCGAAAGCGCAGCTTAAAGGCTTTGTTGACTTTTGCTGCGACCCGCAGGTCGTTCACGAAAGCGCTGTCAGACGAAGTAAAAAAGCAGCTGCAAAACGCCGCAAAAAGCAAATCAAGCGAAGCAAAAGACAGGCAAGAAATCTTGTACTGCTTCACGCTGCTAACAAATCCATCAGAGAACTTATGAAATAATTTAATGTTTCATGCAGAATAACAAAACAGTGCTGTCGTATATTGAAATTGTCAAGTAAAAGTGGACAATAAAAAAAGTATAAATGAATTAGTTAGGAAAGCCCTGTTCAGTTCTGAACTGAACGGGGCTTTTTCTGCCGCATTTGGCAGAAGGGCGTTCAGTGTTGTAGTAGGTTATGTAGTT
>JAFUZY010000146.1 GCA_017476375.1 Eubacterium sp. | reverse complement strand
GCCGTCCTCGGTTACATAAACCTCGCCGTGCTGAAAGGGGCTCATCGTCCCCGGGTCAACATTTATGTAAGGGTCGAGCTTCTGAGCAGCAACCTTCAGTCCTCTTGCCTTAAGCAGCCTTCCGAGAGAGGCGGCTGTTATTCCTTTTCCGAGTCCCGAAACGACCCCGCCTGTTACAAAAACATATTTAGCCATATTATCAGTCCCACGCAGTAGTATTTAAACAGTATTCACAATCGCTATCGTATTTCGGATTAGCATATGATATATCCGATTGATTTTCTTTATCTTCTGATATGATATCTTCAATAAATATCATTCTTGCAACAAAGGGAACTTCTTTAATCATAATTAATTCTCCCAAAAAAAGCGACAAAGGCGCCCCGACCTGAGTCAAGACACCTTTGCCTTATATAAAATTTGTTATAGGGTTTCTCTAATGCAGAATGCGTAATTTCAGGTCGCCTCACTTCGATTATAATGGGCGTGGGCAAAGCCCACCCGAAATTCATCATTCATCATTCATAATTCTTAATTATTAAACAACGCCCTGAGCAATCATTGCGTCTGCAACCTTTTCAAAGCCTGCAATGTTTGCACCTGCAACATAATCGCCTTCAAGACCGTATTTCTTAGACGCTTCATCAATATTATGGTAAATATTAACCATAATATCGTTAAGCTTTCTGTCGACCTTCTCAAAAGACCAGTAAACTCTTTCGCTGTTCTGGCTCATTTCAAGCGCAGAGGTTGCAACGCCGCCGGCATTAGCAGCCTTACCGGGAAGGAAGAAAACTCCGTTTTCCTGAAGGAAGGTTGTTGCGTCCCTTGTTGTCGGCATATTTGCGCCCTCGCAAACTGCAATAACGCCATTTTCAACAAGCTTCTTTGCATCCTCAAGATGAAGCTCGTTCTGGGTTGCGCAAGGAAGCGCAATGTCGCATTTAACGCTCCATACGCCCTTGCCTTCGTGGTATTCTGCCGAAGGTCTTGCTGCTGCATATTCAGTGAGCCTTGCACGGTTAACCTCTTTAACCTCTTTAAGAAGCGCAACATCAATTCCGTCTTTATCGTAAATCCATCCGGTTGAATCAGAAACGGTTACAACCTTTGCGCCAAGCTGTTCAGCCTTTTCAACCGCATAAATTGCAACATTACCCGAGCCTGAAACTGCAACTGTTTTGCCTGCAATTTCAATATTATGGCATTTAAGCATCTCTTCGGTTATGTAGAGAAGTCCGTAGCCCGTAGCCTCAGTTCTTGTGAGCGAACCTCCGAAGGAAAGACCTTTACCGGTTAAAACGCCCTCATATTTTTTCTGAATTCGTTTATACTGACCAAACATATATCCGATTTCTCTTGCACCTGTTCCGATATCACCTGCAGGAACATCGGTGTTTTCGCCGATAACCTTGCAAAGCTCGGTCATAAAGCTCTGGCAAAACATCATAATTTCTCTGTCGCTCTTGCCCTTCGGGTTAAAGTCAGAGCCTCCCTTACCACCGCCGATGGGAAGTCCGGTAAGCGAGTTTTTGAAAATCTGCTCAAAACCAAGGAATTTAATAACTGAAAGAGTTACGCTCGGATGCAATCTTAATCCGCCTTTATATGGTCCAATTGCGGAATTGAACTGAACACGGTATGCGCGATTTACATGAACCTGACCGCTGTCGTCAATCCACGGAACGCGGAAACGGAAAATTCTTTCAGGCTCAACCAATCTTTCAAGAAGAGCAAGTTTTCTGTATCTTTCTTCATTTGCCTCAATAACCTGGCGAAGAGAATCGAAAACCTCGCTGACCGCCTGAAGAAACTCGGGCTCGTTGCCGTCGCGTCTTTTTAAAAAATCCATTACCTCATCAACATAAGCCATAATAATTATCCTCCTAAAAAGCAGAAAAAGGCGCACTAATGATAAATCATTAATGACACCTTTGCCTGAATTATTCACAAAAAAGAAGAGTCTTTGAGTGCTATGCTCAAAGACTCCGTTGCCTTACAAGAAAGAATATTACACCAAATATTTACCTTTGTCAAGCACTTTTTTGAGATTTTTTCTTGACAATATTCGTTGCTTATTATATATTATCTATATGAGCAAAGGCGTTCGTTAAATTCGGGAAACTCCCGCTTTTAATGAGCGCTTTTTTGGTAGAAAGAAGGTTTTTTCGTGACATACACAAAAGATGAAGTTATTCAGTTTTGTATTGAAGAGGATGTTAAATTTGTTCGCCTCGCGTTTTGCGATGTTTGGGGCAGACAAAAAAATATTTCAATTATGGCTGATGAGCTTGAGCGTGCTTTCGGCTACGGAATAGCGCTCGACGGTTCGGCAATTGCCGGCTTTGGCGGTGAGGTTCATTCCGATTTGCTTCTCCACCCCGATGCCGAAACGCTGGTTATTCTCCCTTGGCGACCCGAGCAGGGAAAAGTTGTCAGAATGTTTTGCTCAATAACCTATCCCGACGGCAGACCCTTTGAGTGCGACACCAGAACACTTCTCAAAAATGCGGTTGAGGAAGCCGAAAAAGCAGGACTCAATTTCTATTTCGGGGCAGAACAGGAATTTTATCTTTTTAAACTTAATGAAGATAATGAGCCCACGAAGATTCCTTATGATAACGCATGCTATATGGATTTAGCTCCGTTTGACAGGGGTGAGAACATCCGCCGTGAAATCTGCCTTACTCTTGAGCAGATGGGAATAAATCCCGAAAGCTCGCATCACGAGGAGGGACCGGGGCAGAACGAAATCGACTTTCGCTATTCAGACCCGCTGACAGCAGCAGATAATGTTATGACTCTCCAGACGGTTGTTAACACTGTTGCATACAGAAACGGTCTTTTTGCCGATTTCTCACCGAAGCCGCTCGAGGATAAACCCGGAAACGGCTTTCACATTAATGTTTCTGTCAGAGCTAAGAATAAAAACGAAAATGCAATGGCATATATGGTTGCGGGAATTCTTGATAAAGCAATTGAAATGACAGACTTTTTAAATCCGAGCGAGGATTCATATAAGCGCCTTGGAAACAACAAGGCTCCGAGATACGTTTCATGGTCGAGCGAAAACCGTTCGCAGCTTGTTCGCATCCCTGCCGCTGACGGACAGTATAAAAGAGCTGAGCTAAGAAGCGCCGACCCGTCAGTTAATCCCTATATTGCATTTGCACTTATGATTTATTCGGGAATATACGGCATAACAAATGAAATTGATTTACCATATGTTGCCGATTTTAATCTATATACAGCGGATAAAGAGACCCTGAGTAAATTCAAAACACTTCCAAACAGCCTTAAGGAAGCGAAAGAGGCTGCAAACAGCGATTTCATCAAAAAACATATACCCGAAAGAATATTCAATCTTTACTGCAAATAAACCAACAACCAACAACTAACAACTAACAACTAACAACTAACAACTAATAACCAATAACTAAGAAAGGGGAGTGAGCAAAATGGCTGTTCAAAAACCATATAGCATTCTGATTGTTTCAGGCTCAGAAAACTTTAACAGCGCCATAATATCATTGCTCCCCAAAGCAAGTTTTGAGCTGATAACAACTGCGTCAAGTGTTGCAGAAGCAAAAAGAAAAATTCTTGAAAATGATTTTGATTTTGTTGTAATCAACTCACCCGTTAACGACGATTTGGGACTTAGATTTGCAATCGACTGCGGTAATCTAAGCGGAACGCTTGTTTTGTTTCTTATTCAAAACGAGCTATACAGCGAAATATATTTGAAGCTTTCGGAAAACGGAGTTTTCACTCTTTCAAAGCCTGCTTCTAAGCAATCAATGCTGACCGCCCTTCACTGGCTTTTAACCGCAAAAAGAAAACTGGAAACGGCGGAAACCAAATCCATAAAAATGGAAGACAAGATGGAGGAAATACGCCTTGTTAATAAGGCAAAATGGCTGCTCATCAGCAAAGAGGACCTGCTTGAACCCGAGGCTCATAAATATCTTGAAAAAGAGGCTATGAACCGCTGTATAACCAAAAAGGCGGTTGCCCTTGAAATCATTGAAAAATACACATAAGCTAAATCCGAATCTCAATTGAGATTCGGATTATTTATTTATGAATAGCATAGGTATATTCGGTTAAGAGCTGCTGCATATTTCTGCTCATTCCGAAAACGCCCGAAAGCTTTATGGCGGTTTTAATCTTCATCGGATAAATAAGTTTTAATATCGGCTTACTTAGCTTATCCCTTCCAAGCTTTCCCCTAACCATAATATGGGCATCTTCGCTTTTCACAAGCTCTTTTATCGTGTTTTCGGGTGAAAGATAATTTTTTCTTTCTTCCTCGCTCTTCCTTTCCCAGTTGCGGACAAAGGAGTTTTCGGCGGTTATTGAATAGCTCTCGTCGGTTTTTTCACATCCGTTAATAAAAATTCTGTGTTCACCGTTTGCAACAAGCTCGTTTTCGCCCTTCTTTATTTCAATATCTTTGAAGATAAAAATTTTTTCTCCCTTTTGAGTGAACTTCTTTCCGTTAACCTCAAGAGTCACTTCACTCTTGTTTGAATAAACCTTAATATCATATAAGCCTGCTTTTCGATTTTTGAATCTTTCAGAGCAAATATGGGTAAATTCTTTCTCGCTCCAGAAGGCTTTATACAGAAAGAAGGAATCCTTTTTAATCCTTCTGTCATAGGTTGCAAGCCCCTTGTTGTTTTTGCCCGTCACTCCGCCTTCGTGCCTGTTTGACGCGCCGAAATCAAACATATTCCAGACATAGGAGCCCCAGAGCCAATCGCGTTTATTAATCGCCCTGATATACTCCTCGTGAAAACGGCACTGGTATTCCTCGGAATAATCGCCCTGCTTCGGAGAAGCACTGTGAAGATTAACAAGCCCCTCTGCGCCGTATTCGGAAAGGCAGAGTTTTGTTTTCGGATACTCTCTGTGGAAATCATCAAGCCATCTGTTTAAAAATTCAAAACCGAAATCATACCAGCCGAAATAATGATTATATCCGAGAATATCGGTTATCGAGTTTAAGGGCGACTTTTGGTCAAGAATTGAAAGCTGAGCGCAGGTTGAATACCTTGTTTCATCAAGTGATTTAACAAGCGCATTGAGTTCCCTCATATATGGAACAAGAGCCTTTGATTTTGCTGCTTTCTTGTTTTGAGTTATCTCGTTTTCAATTCCCCAGCAGAAGATTGACGGGTGGTTGTAATTCTGTTTAACAAGCTCAGTTAACTGCTGCTTTGCGTTATCCTGTTTCAGCTCGCTGAAGCAGGAAATAATCGGCGATTCCGCCCAGACTAAAACGCCTTTTTCATCGCAGAGGTCATAGAAATAACGATTTTGCTGATAATGGGCAAGTCTTACTGAGTTAGCGCCGACCTCGAGGATTAAATCCAGGTCCTCGGAATGCTCCTTTTCAGTTATCGCATTACCCATATTTTCCCTGTCCTGATGACGGGAAACGCCCTTTAGTTTAAGATGCTCGCCGTTCAGGAAAAAGCCTTTTTCAGAATCAATATAAAAGCTTCTGAAGCCAACCTTAACCGAAATATTGTCAAGAATAACGCCCTTTTCAACTATTTCACACTGAAGGGTATATAAATACGGATTCTTTATTCCGTTCCAGAGAATAGGGTTATCACACTCAAGGGTAAGCTCGTTTTTTTCACTTTCAGCCCTTGCAAAAACATTGTTTTCCTTATCAAGAAGGGTGCAGCGAAGCATTGCGGGTGAAGAAAAATTATCGATAACGCATTTAACATCAAGAACCCATTTATCATCAACCTTTTTCGGCGTTGCGTAAACTCCGTCTGATGAAAAATCGCTGAAAGAAAAATGGGTATCAGAGGTTTCAATCAGAGAAACATTTCTGTATATTCCGCCCCAGAAGGTGAAATCCGCAGTTGAGGGATAAACATCCTCAAAATCGCTGTTATCAACAAAAAGTTCAAGAGTACAGCCGTTTTTAATATACGGAGTAAGGTCTGTTGCAAAGGAGCTGTAACCGCCCCTGTGGGAATTGATTATTTTTGAATCAACTGCAACATCGCAAACGGAATTAGCCCCCTCGATATATAGAAAAACATTGTTTTTCATAGGGGGAAGCTCTTTTTTGTAAACGCAACGGGTTCTTTTATAGTCCCTTGTTAATCCGTCGGCTGCATTGAAGCAGTGAGGAAGAGAAACAACCTCTTCCCTTCCCTCCGTTTTAAAAATCCAGTTATCGTTTATTCTTGTTACTTTTCTCATATGTTTCCTAACCAAGCATTTCGTTAATCATTTCAAATTCATCAATTTCTTTAAGCGTTTCAAAAAACGCAGCGCGAAACTCTTTTTCTTCGTTTTTAACCGCATTCCTTGCATTTTCAATTTCATCTGCGCTTAAAACCGTTGAGCCAAGCCATTTCAGCTGAGAAGCAGCCTTTTCGGTTTTAACATTAATCTGAGTGTATTTTTTGCCGACTGAAAGCAGTTTCAGGGCACTTTCGGATTTAAGCAATCCGCTTGTTATTATCCCGAGCGTATCATAAAGGGTATCATTTGCAATCGGACCTATTATAACATCAAACTCCGAAAACATATCATCATACCCCATTCGGTTTTTTGAAATATAATTAAACCATTCCTCATCGAGAAAAAGCCTTTTAACCTTCAATCCCGTTAAATCAAGCTCATATGAGTTTATGCAGTTGTTTGCATCGCTCGCCCATTTTTCGGAAAATTCGGGATTGTCGGAAAGATAAAACCCTCCCGAAAAATCGGCGTTTCTTCTTCCGAAATTAACGTCGGGATTTTTAATTTCCTTTGAGCTTGTGTGATATAGTTTTAAAATCTCACTCATAAAATCAGCCTTTCATTTCAAACCAAGTTATATATAGTTTATGACTAACCTCAAACTCCTTCGGGTATGATGAAAGCATTTTCAAATGCTCGCCGCTCCATTTATCAAACTGTTCTTTATTCATTGAGGCAAGCGTTCCCCGACAGGCGCACATTCTTCCGTGCCAGCTTTCACGAGTGAACGGTATATCGCAGTTAAATGTTTCAGTCACCCTGCCGTCAAATAAATCGTCAAACATATTTTCATATCCGCTGCGTGCTTGCCATTTTTTGTTATATTTTTCAACAAGGCTGATGCTTTTTCCTGCTATTTCATCATCATAGCACCAATCGAGATAAACCTTGATGAACCTTCCGTTTGGTTTAAGCAGGCGCTTTATTTCGGCTTTCATAATCTCTCTGTCAAAATAACCGAAGCATTGCGCTGCAGTTATATAGTTGAAACTCTTATCGGGCAGCCCTGTTCTTTCCGCAGGCGAAGCAAAATAGTTGATATTAAATCCGCTTTTCTCTGCATTTAATCTTGCAAAATTTATCTGCTCTTTTGAGATATCAATTCCCGTTATTTCAGCCATTGGATTATATAAATTCCGTGGCAGAATGCCCGTTCCCGTTCCGAGGTCGAGCCACGAGGTTTTGTTTGAGGCAACGCCAAGCTCCCTCAGCCTTTCATAAAGCAAGGGCGGGTAAATATCTCGGTATCTGGTATACTCAGATGAGGTATTGCCCCAGTCAAACGAGCGTCCGCCATCAATCTTTTTATCTGAAATCATAGTTACTCATATTCTCCGCATCTGCAAAATTAAGAACTGTTTTGATTTTACCATAAAAAAACAGGATAGGCAATACGCCCACCCTATTGAAATCAATTTATTCGTAGTTTTATTATTGATACATTTTGGGACAACTGGGGACAGTCCCCAGTTGTCCAAATTGCCACGAGCATACGAGCCGTATAAAACAACTGCATCAAGAATCTCGCCAAAGACTCGCTTTGCTTCTTCAGCTACAGATAACATTACAATAATTAATTATATTATTAACCGTAGAAATTTGTAGGGGCGATTCGCGCAATTTATCGCAATTCATTTAGCAGTGAGTTACGCGTTCCCTCAAATCAATTGGGCTCCCCTTGCTATCTGCGCCATCCTGTCTGAAGCATAATCAAAAAACTCCTTATACGCTTCACAATACTTGTTATTTTTATAGTTTTCCGTTCTGTCCCGCCTGCATCCGCCGCGGCATAGAACATGGTATTTACAGGCATTGCATTTTTCGTGAATAAGAAGTGATTTTTCAATAAATTCCTTGTGTTTTTCATTTAACTCAAACGGAGCTTCTTCAAAAATGCTTGTGAGCCTGTATTCCTCATTACAGTAAAAATCGCAGGGAAACAAATCACCGTTAGCCTCAACAACAAAATAGTTTCCGCACACGCCGCACATTGCGCAGTTTTCGGGCGGATTACCCATTAAAATATTGATGTAATTATCAATATGGCGCACGGAGATATAATTTCCCCCGTTCCATTCATCGCACCATAAATCAAAGGATTTTTTCAGAAATTCTGCATACGCCTTGCAGGAAAGTGAAACGCCGTTTCCCTCATCCACATACGGAATGAACTGCAGGAATTTAAAACCTTGCTTTTTAAAAAACGCCCAAGTGCTTTCTATGTCCCCGGCGTTTTCGTTATCTATAACGGAAAGGATATTGAAATCAACGCTATGCTTTTCCAGCACGGCACATGCGCTGAGTATCTGCGAAAAAACGCTGTTTTTATTTTTATCAAGGCGATAGCGGTCGTTTGTTTTTCGGTTTCCGTCAAGTGATACGCCGATTAAAAAATTATTTTCCTTAAAGAATTTCGCAAACCCTTCATCAATAAGAATCCCGTTCGTCTGCAAGGCAAAATTTATTGGTATGCTTAAGTTTTGCTTAATCGAGCAAACAAAATATTCAAAGTAATCAAGACCTGCCAGCGTGGGCTCGCCGCCTTGGAACATAACTGATAAAGCCGACGGCTGATACTCTTTGATTTTGCATATCAGTTCATCAACTGTATTCTTTGTCATTATGCGGTTTTCTCTTTCTTCGCTTGCCGTTTTGTAAAAACAGTATGTGCAATTCATATTGCAAAGACCTGCGGCAGGCTTAATGAGTAAGGTTAAAGGTTTCATTTTTATTGTTTTAAAATTACAGATTCAGTTTTTCCTTATGGTATTAATAAACCTGATTCCGTAAGCCGTTCTCACCAATTCTCTTTGCCTAATAATTTAAGGTTATCAAACAACTTTTACAATTCATAGATTACCACATTAATATTCCGACTTCAATAAAAAACATAACATTGGCGTAAAATTTTAATACATTATATACTCCGTTTTCAAAGCAAAATATATCGCTTTAAACAAAGTTTAAAATATAGCAAGAGCCACGGAAAACTCCGTGGCTCCGTGGCTCTTTATAATAATTATTTCTTAGTTGTAACAGTTTTTGTAGCGCTCCAAGCTGAATAATACTTTGTTCCCGAAACAGTTTTGTAGGTTCTGATTCTGACATAATACTTTTTCTTTGCCTTTAGCTTCTTAACCGTTGTCTTGGTTGTTTTGTTCTTCTTAACCGTTACGGTTTTAGCATTCTTGAACTTACTGCTGGTTGAATACTGAATCTGATAACCCGTTGTTTGCGTTGCCTGCTTCTTCCAGGTTGCAGTGAAGGATTTGCTTCCTGCTGTTACCTTTGAAAGAGTTGTTCCCTTCGGGTTAATCTTAAAGGTTTTTGAAATTGTTCCTGAGTATGCGTTAATACCCGTTATCTTAAGGGTTGCCTTGCCTACGCTCTTGTTATTTGTGTAGGTTATTTTATAGTCTGTTCCTTTTTTAAGCGTTTTTGAACCGAGCTTAACGGTTACGCTCTGAGTTAAGGCTTTGCCTGTGTAAGTTTTATTCTTAATTCCTGAAACAGTTGCTTTTGCAAGGCTTGTTTTCTTGAGCTTTGGAATTTCAATATCTTCTAATCTGCTGAGTTCTGCGGAGCAAACTGTGCAGTAAACATATTCATTATAATAGCCTACTTTGTCATATGTCGCAGGAGTGCCGATTTCTCTGACCGGCTCACCGGGGATATGACCCTTGGCTTCCTCGGTTCTTGCTGTTCTGGAAAATTCCGTGTCGCATCCTGAGCACCTTACTACCTCGTCATATGTTCCGTCTTCAGTGCAGGTGGCAGGAACAACATTTTCCTTAACAGTATAGTTGCCCTTTCCGCTGTGGTCCATATCCCATTTACGGGTGGAAACGCCCTGAATAATCTTGCTTGCTACGAGCGGATGGTCGCAGGCAGATTTTACATAAAGATTGTTAGCAACGCCCTTGAACGCCTCATCGCCGATAGAGGTCAAACTATCGGGAATATCCATAATGCTCTTAAGACTTGAACAGCCGCGAAAAGCACCAACTCCGATAGAGACAAGCGACGAAGAGCTGTTAATTAGAAGCTGCTGGAGAGCGGTGTTGCCTTCAAATGCGTAATCAGCAATAGTAGCAGTTTCATCACGCAGTTCAAATCCTGTGTTTGATTTACCCTGCGGATAGAGAAGGAGCGTTGTTTTATTTTTGTTGTAGAGAACTCCGCTTGCCGAAGAATAAGTTTCGTTTGCTGAATTAACAGAAATACTTGATAAAGCAGGGCAGCCTGCGAATGCGCCCGATTTGATATCCGAAACTTTGCTGCCGATTGTAACTGTTGATAATTTTGTGCAGTTTGCAAATGCACCACTAAAGATGGTTTTAACGCTGTTCGGAATTGTGATGCTTGTCAGATTTTCGCAATATTCAAATGCGTTTGTAGCAATATACTGAAGCTTACTCGGAAGGGTAATGCTCGAAATAGCAGTGCTTCCAAAAGCAGCCTCACCTATTGTGATTAACTCGCTGCCGCCGGCAAATGTAACACTTGATAAACCGAAGCAAAGATTGAATGCATAGTTATTGATAGTCTTAACCGTAGCCGGAATGGTTACACTTTCGATATTATCATTTTCCTGGAATACCTCTTCGCCGATTTGAACAACCGTTTTGCCGTTTATTATGGACGGAATTGTTATATTCTTGTCAGTTACCCCGGCAGAAAGCGCCTCAAAATCCGTAATCGTAGCCTCGGTTTCGTTGAGGTTATAGTAGAAGGTGTTTCCGCCAAGTGTGCTGTCCTGAATATATTTGTATTGGCCTTTGTAAGCGTGTGCCGTAAACGGCAGCGCCGTCAGTGTGGTTAGTATCATCATTAAAGATAATACAAGTGATAGAGTTTTTTTCATATTGATTTCTCCTTTAAATTTATTTAACTTTTATCGTAACTGTTACCGTTACGGTTTTGGATTTATAGGTTGCGTTGCCTGCAGCTTTAACCTTGACCTTTACCTTGTAAGTACCTTTTTTCAAGCCCTTCTTGACGGTGATTTTTCCGGTTTTCTTATCAACGGTTATCTTTTTGTTGCCGCTTGACTTGGTGTAGGTGACAGTACCTTTTGCATTTGAAACGGTGATTGCATCCTTGCGGGTTATGTACTGCGTCTTTTTCTTAAGCTTTGAATACTTAACCGTTGGCTTCTTCGCTTTTGCAGAAAGGGTGTTGGTATATTTTTCGCATTTTGCAACGGTCTTTGTTTCTTTTTTGCCGCATTCTTCACAGACGAATTCTATCAGTCCCGTTTCGGTAGGGGTTGGATATTTAGTTATTACTCCTTGACCAAAAATGTGGTCGCAGAGTTCAATCGCATATCCTCCGTCTGTTTCGCTGCTTCCGCAGAGAGCACATTCGTGATACCTGAGAGCGGTTTTTCCGTAAGTCGCACAGGTAGGCTCAATTTCATCATCTATAATAATCCATTCGCCCCAGTTATGCCCGATTGAAATGAAATTATAGTTGTTTTTTTCAGCATACGCCTCAGCCGTTGAGCCTTTGCAGGCATAAATCGTCGTTAAGGCTGAGAACTTGGCTTCAATACTAACGGAGTACGAATAGATGTTGACTTTAGTTAAATCGGCGCAGTCTGCAAAAGCCATATTTTGAATTCTTTTAACATTTCGCGGGATATCAATGCCCTTTAATGAAGTGCATTGGCTGAACGCTGCTTCGCCGATTTCCGTTAAGCTTTCCGGGAGAGAAACATAGGTCATATTAACAAGATTATAGAAAATACCGTCATCAATACATGTTATTCCCTCTTCGACAAATGCCGTCTTAACATCGTCTTTATAACCGTAAAATCCGGGATTGCCAAAGAAATAATTATCGGTAGAGCCAGTGCCTTTAATTGTTAAAGCTTTGGTTGTATCGTTGAAAACATAGTATGCGTCGTCGCCGCAGTTACCTGCAAAGCTGCATTCATTAAATTTTGCGCCGTACAGGCAGATATTGGTTTCGGCAATTTCAATATCATCATTGAAACTGTTAACAGAGTCTGCATAATAAATGAACTCTAATTTTTCGCAGTCCGTGAAAGCGTCATCCTTTATTGAAACGAGGGCTGTCGGCAGAGATATCGCCGATAAGCTTGTACAGCCTCTGAAGGCGCCTTCGCTGATGACTGAAACAGGTCCGCGGATAAAAGCCGTTTTAAGGCTGCTGCAACCCTTAAACGCCCAACCGGCAATTGTTGTAACGCTAAAGGGAATATCAACTCTCTCAATGTTTTCACAATCATAGAATGCGGAATCGCCTATTTTTGTTATTCCCTCGGAGATAATAACCTTTTTAAGCGTCGTGTTTGCGTCGAAAACACTGTCGCCTATGGCAACTACATTCTTTCCTCCGAGAGTCGCCGGAATTACAAGCTCCTCCGCGTTGCCGTTATAGCCCGTTATCGTTGCCTGACCTGCGGAAACCGAATAGGTAAAGTTCCCGTCGGTATCGGCAAACGCCGCAATCGGCGCAGCCGAAAAGACGGACATAATCATAATCAAGGATAATAGAATTGATATGGATTTTTTCATAAAATCATCCTTTCTTTTTTAATTCGGAATGCGGAATTAGCGGACACTCACTTAGTTCGGACAATTAATTATAAGAACCGTGCGCAGCACCATATAATTCCGAATTCATAATTAATTATTTAACTTTTATCGTAACTGTTACCGTTACGGTTTTTGACTTATAGGCTGAAGTGCCTGCGGCTTTAACCTTGACTTTCACTTTATAAGTGCCTTTTTTAAGACCTTTTTTAACGGTGATTTTTCCGGTTTTCTTATCAACGGTTATCTTTTTGTTGCCGCTTGACTTGGTGTAGGTGACGGTGCCCTTTGCTTTGCTGACCGTTATTGCATCAGCACGCTTAACCGTCTGATTCTTTTTCTTGACAGCGGAATATTTAACGGTTTTAGTTTTACCCTTCGCCGTTAAGGTGTTCGCCTTTTTAGCAAGTTTTGGCACAACCTTCTGCGCCTCGAGAATTTTGCCGCATACCGAGCAGTGCGTGCCGGCGGTCAGTCCTGTTTTTGTATAGGTTGCGGCAACGGGTTTATCCACAACAATTTTATGTCCCGTTGCTTTAACCGTTTTCTGTGCAACAAGCACCTCACCGCAGGCAGAGCAGTGAGAACCCTCGGTTTTGCCCGCCTTTGTGCAGGTTGCGGCAACGGCAGAGTCGGTGACAGGTGTGTGTATGACAATTTCCGGTGAACTCGCAACAATGTATTCATAATAGTCCATATAGTTATATGAGTCCACCGACCACTCAACGCCGTCCACCGTAACATTCGTACTTTCGCTCAAAGCGAGTGTATCATTTTCATAGTTATATAAGCCGAAATGACAAATCATTTTATAGGTGCCGCAGGTGAAAGTTTCGCCGACAAGAACCTGCTTCCAACTGTCGCCGTCCTTTTTGTAATAATTTTTCGTGCCGTTCACATTATAATGTACAGGTGTGCCGACAGTTACCGTTACAGTAGGATTCACCGCTTTATTGCCTACGGCAAGAATGGAAGCAATATCGGAGGTTGCTTCCATATGACTGATACGGGGTCTGTTGTCCTCTCTTTTAAATTTACAGATATTGCAGCGATAATCGGTATCGCTGTCGTAGATATGCGCTGCTTTTGTGCTATCCACCACTGCGCCGCAGTCCTTGTTTTTGCAGATGTTCCAGTGGTATTCGCCGTCCGACAGCCACTGAGTTCCTGCGTTATGGGGGAGCACATCGCCCACTTCAAAGGTTTCCGTGCCTTTTCTGCCGCATTCGCAGGATTTATAGTAAACTGCTTTGCTGTGGCAGGTGGCGTCGGCTTTCTTATATTTATCTGCTACGACTTCCTGCGTAAACGAGTGAGTGTGCCCAACCTGAGGCTCCATCTCATAATCGCAAACTGTGCAGAGTATGGGGTATTCCGCTGTTGCACTGCCCTCATGGTCGGGAGTGTGCGCCGCCGTGCCCTGTATTGCTCCGCAGTCGGGACATTCGTGCCAGTGATTTGTTTCATCATAGTGCCACTCGGTAAAATCGTGAACGGTAAATTCGGGCGAGCGGAATACCATATACTCATATCCACTCATAGGTCTGTACGAACGGTAGGTCCACTCTTCGCCGTCCACCGTCAGGGTAGTGTTTTCATCAAGATAATAGGTGCTGTTATCGCCCGAGTACAAACCGAAATAGCAGGTTAATCTGTACGTTCCCGTAGTAAAGGTATCGCCGGACGAGCAGGCTTTGAAATTGCCGTTGTCATCCTTTTTATACCAGTTGATAGTGCCTGCAGGGTTATAGAGCGCGGGCGCACCGACGGTTACCGTAATCGTCGGATTAGTTGATGTGTTAATCGGATTGCCGAAGCCGAGGAGGGACTCTATATTCGAGGTTGCAACAATTTCGGGGATATAGGTTCTCTCCTCACCGAAAGCAATACCCGACGGCAACAAGGATAATACCATCACAAGCGCCGTGATCAAACTCAAAAAAGATTTTTTCATAAACATTCCTCCGATAAGATAGAGTTATCCATAAATATTATAATTTAAAATTACTAAACTTCATATCATCCAAAAGTATGATTTTTGCATCAAAAAAGGATGTGCAGCAGCACATCCTTTCAGTGTGTCGACAAACCTATAGAAACTATGGAGACACACTGGCAGACTTTTACTAATCTTTTTTTGTTTTAATAACTATCCCCAGGCTTCTTGCTTCGCTGACAAGCTCTGTTCTGGTTTTGAAGCCTGTTTTTTCCATTAAATGCTGAATATGGCTTTTCACCGTAGGCAGCGATATGTGGAGCCTTTCGGCAATCGCGGTGTTTGTATCACCTGTGGTAAGTTCTTTAAGAATCTCCAGTTCACGCTCGGTGAAATCGTGGTTAGTGGTGTTACCGATATGAATGAGCGGCGTTTCATCGGGATAGATGTTTTCGCCTGCCATTGTACGCTCCATCACATCGAGTATGCTCTCCTTCTGTCCATCCTTGTACCAGAAAGAATCCACGCCTGTTTTTCTTGCTCTCTCCAACCACGAGTATTCGGGCATTGAGGTAACAATAACTATTTTTATTTCAGGGAATTCCTTTTTGATTTCCTCTGCGGCATCCAGTCCGCTGTGACCGAGTTCTGTCAACACATCCATCAGGATTAAATCAACTTGATTATTTCTGCATACCGCAAGTGCGGCAGAGGCATTCGAAATCGAGAGAAGGTGGTTGAATTTATCGCTTGAATTTATATAGATTTCAAATAATTCGCGGGGCATATCCTGGTCTTCTACAATCAAAACATTGTATGGCATATGAAGCACCTCCACTTTAATTATATATCATTCCAAAGCAAAAGTATATCGTTCGTTCGGCTGATTTTTGAGTTATTCTTTGCCATACGGCGCATTGTATGGTATAATTTAAATAATATAGCGCAGAGGAGGGATAATGTGAACGAAGTCAGAACGACATTCAAACGAATGGCGCTTTATTATCTTTTGCTTGCGCTGAACAGCAATCCGAATGTCGAGCCCGAACAAATACTAAAGAACGTAAGGGCGTATGTTGATGAATTTGTCAAAGATGCAGAACAGTTCGACGATTTGACCATGCTTTGCGTGGAATACAGAGGCAGTACAAATTGATAGTTATATAAGTCTTTAACGTTGTTTTTTCGACCCAGTTTGCCTTTCAGATTTAGAATAACCCCATAATTTAAAGCTCCTCATCCGTTTGAATGAGGAGTTTTTGTTTGTTTCATTAAAAACTATTCATATTTCAGATAGTTCTCATAAAGGAATTTGGCGAAGCGTGAGCTTGTGTATGACGCAAATTTCTGATACTGGTCGCTTTTTTCGGAATCCGCATAGTCGCAAATGCTCTTTATAACAATTGCTTTCGGTTTGGGTTCGGTGGCGTGCATTGCGGCATAAAAGACGCTGTAAGACTCCATATCAAGACCTGCAGTTTTAGGGAAAAGCGAATGGATTTGCTTGTTGACAACATCACGGTTCGCAACAACACTGTTTCCGCAAGCCATAGGTCCGATGTGAAGATGAAATTCATTGTCGGGGCTGTCTTTCAGCGCTTTAATAATACTTAAAATTTCCTCGTCAATCTCAATAGCAATGGGACGCGGCAAAAAGCCGATATCGCCAAAGGTTATGTCCGCTTTTTCAGCGCTGACAAATTTGCCTGCGGCATAGTTCCAGATAACGTCGGGTACAATAACATCGCCGTAAATCTGCTCTGCGCCGATGCCCGCGGCAATGCCGACCATAATTAGATAGCGCGGTCTGAACAGGCTAATCATTTTTGACGCGAGATATGAGGCGGCAGTCATTCCCATTTCGTTTTGCTGGGCAGTTATAACCCGCCTTTTTACACCGTCCTTTTCAAAGCTTGTTTCATAGTACACCTGAGTGTCGCTGCTGATTTTGACTTCCTTCCAGTCATCATAAAGCCGCATAACGCTTTCGGTTTCAATTTTAACTGCAGTTACTATTGCAACATCAAAATTATAATCCATGTTTTTTCTCCGATAAATAATTCGCGCCTGTTGTTTTTATTTACTTGCCGATGTGAAGAACGGTATATTCATATCCCTCTTCTTCGGTAAGCTCGTGCTCGGTTTTAAGTTCATCGCTGAGACCGTATGTCACCTTAATTCCGTCTGCGTCAGTTTCCTTAAGTTCGGTATAATTCTTTTCAAAAACGTCGGCGTTTGTCGGCTGAAGCTTCTTAACAGTATTTACCATTGACTGATATGTAAGGTCGCCTCTTGAGCCGTATTCGGACAATACGATATCCACGTTGTTTTTATCGCTGTAATAAATCATTCTGATTTTGCCGCAGTTTACAACGCCGTTTCTGAATTCGTCAAGTACTGCCTGAAGCGAAATTGCACCTTCATTTGTTTCACTGTTTTCCTTGCCATTTGAAGCGCAAACTGCAAAGGAAAGAATAATTGAACAAATAAGTAAAAGAGAAAGAATAATTTTTGATATTTGTTCATTAGATTTTCCTCCGATTATATATGTTATTTATTATAATATCATTTAAGATGATTAAGTCTATAAGATTTGTGCAGCCCTGATATCAGGACTGCACATTTTTTTGCACAATCAGTTTTTCTTACCCTGCGGTCCAACGTATTCTGAACTGCCAAAGGCAAGAATAAGCTGGAACAGGTTCGGAAGCAAAATCAATCCGATAGCAAATCCCGTACCCTTTCCGTAGGCTTTTGCCATACGAAGGTTAAGGATAATGCCGTAAACAATATTGACAATCGGAAGGCAAAGCAGCAGGAATTTAATTCCGTTGCCGTCAACGATTTTAACGAGCGTGTAAATATTATAAATCGGAATAAGCGATTTCCAACCTGCCTCGCCCGCCTTTGAAAACAGCTTCCAGTCAGCAATAATCATCAGCACAATAGCAATACAAGCACCGATAATAGTACCTGTCTGCTGTGCAGGGTTCATATTCTGAAATTGTTCAGCGGTCATTGCGTAATCCATATTTTCTCTCCTTTCGTAAATTTATAAAAATGCGTTTGCATTTTATATGAAATAATCTTCAATCGTCATTTCGGATTTTCGGTGTTTTTTCATAGCGTTTTCTCATTTTATAATTCAGTAATCGGTACGCCGCCGTTTCCTCTGCCGGCTTCCCAGCCGGAGTTTCCGCTTGGAAGCCCGCTGCTTTCACCTGAGGTGGTGATAACATCTTGAGTTTTTGTATTTACAACCTTGAATTCGGGTTCATTATACTTTTTCATTTGTTACCACCTCCTTATGCGAATTTCGCTTCGCAAGCCGCTGCATATCTGTATACACCTTTCGCAAGGTCTTTAAGTGCTGCGTCTGCTGTGCTGTCATTCAAAACAGTGTAAAGGTAAGCATAGCCGTTATAGGTTATTTCGGTTGTGCCTACCGTTATGGTAAACGTCTTTGCAAAGTCGCTTGCGTTAAGTCCTGTTACACTAACGCAAATACCGTTATCAGTCTTAACCATCTTTGCGTTTAAGCCCGTCTTATCAATGCTGACATTGATTGCTGTAGCCTCGGCTTCTGTAAGATTTGAAACGTAGAAACGGAATTTAGGATTAAGAAGTGCCACATACGAAACTCCCGTAATCTGAACATCGCCCTGTGAAATTGAAGCATGAGCCTTGCTTCTGAATTCGGAAACATCAACATCCGCTTTATAGTTTTCGGAATGAGTGATTGCGTAATCATCGCCTGTTACGGCCTTATGAATCGCCGCGTAGCCAAAGTATTCATCGGCAAGCGCGCCGTAGTTAAGAAGCGACTGCGCTATATCACGGTACGGCGTTAATCTTTCATCATCGCTTTGAACTAATGCGTTGCAGTAATCCTTAATGGAAGCGGTAATGGTCGCCTGTTTTGTGCCGCCTGCATCGTATACTTCAATAATATAGTCTTCTGCTATCTGTGCGGGAGCAGCAGATAAGGTCAGCTTTCTTGTGCCGTTATCCTGCTGCTCAAGGTCTGTAATATCAGCCGAATATACGGTTCTTTCAGCGCTCTTATCCTCCGTAGTTGTAAGGTAAGAATACTGAATTGTGCCGCCCTCTGCTTCATAGTAGGGGGTATCAATGTAGAAATTGACGTCTATTCCGTCATCGAGCGTGAGGTTGTATCCGTCCATTGCGATTCTCTCAAATTCCGCATTTACGGTTACGTCCGTATTGGGCATAGTAAACGTTCTGGTGTTTCCTTCGCCCGAAAGGGTTATTTCCGTTTCGTCCTGAGCCGTTACGCTGATACTCTTTAACGCATAACCGTCTGCGGGTGTGACATTAAGAGTAACGGTTTCATCGGAAAGAGCATATTTCTTGTCAGCTTCAACCATTCCGTTTTCGGATTTGTTAACGGTTATTCCTTCTTTGGTTATGACCTGAGTGCTGGTATATGTATTATTCGTTACAACAGCCGTTGCGGTATAGATAATCTTGTCTTCCTTGTCTTTGCTTGTTATTTCACAGGGAATATCTTCCTTGTAACCGCAGTGGGAATTCTGACATTCAACATGTGCGGTAGCTTCAGACAAATCGGAACCCCAGGAAATATTAACATTTGCAATGTGCGAGCCTCTGACAGTGTAGGAAACAGAGTGGGGGGTGCCGACATGACCGGAATGTCCGCTGTTATCAACAAGCTTTGTTTCGTGCATGATGTTTTCAACAACATCCCGGTTTTTAAGGGCGTAATCACCGATAGTTATATTGTCGGTATAATCAAGCTTTAAAATCAGACTGTGGTAACCGCTGTTGTATTGGAAAGCGCGGTCTCCGATTAATGAAAGCAATGAAGTATCGCCGCTGATTTCGGTTAACGGGGCGTCCTCAAAAGCACCCTCAGCAATCGTTGTTATATTTTCGTTGAGAACAAGCTTGAACTCGCTATCGGTATCAATGAATTTCTCGTTTTCTTTACCGATTACCGTAATACGTTTACCTTTATAGCTTTTCGGCACAGTGATTTCACTGAGATTATCCGTAGAACCGATATACTTTGATATTCTGTAGGTGTTATCGTTAAGGAGCTCAAATTCATAATCACTGTCTTCCTTGTAATTCGGAATCCACGCGCCTTTCGTGCCGTCCGGGTTCACCGCAAAGTACATTGTGCCTAAATAACCCGTTTCAGATTCTATTTCAAAATGGGCAACTCTTCCCGTGAAATATTCGCCGTCTTCATCGGTACGCTTTTCAGCGGCGTCAAATTTATAGAAAGCGGTATAGGTTAAATTTTCTGAGGCTGCAGGAATTGACTGTGTCGGCAGAACATAACTGTAGTAGCCGTCATCCCATCCTGCAAACGTTCCGCCTTCCTTGGGACATTCGGGAGTATCGCCCTTAAATGAAATTTCAGCGCCTTTTTTATAATACTCGGTATCAAGGAATGTGCCGTCGCTGTTTCTCCAGGTAATTGTAACGCCTTCATCAATAACTTCACCGTCTTTGACAAAGCGTTCGTCGGAATAGCTCTTGCCCTTGTACTGTGCAGTTGCAACATATTTGGCTGCGCCGTGTTCGTCATAAACAGGTTCTGCAACAGTTGCCACAACGTCAGTTATATATCCGCAATCCTTGCAGGTCAGACGAACCGTTGCCGAGATGCTGTCATCGCTCCAACTCCATGAGGATACAACCATTTCGTGGGCTTCCGAAGCCTGATAGTCGCAATAATCACAGGAGGTATTGTGAGAATCTGCATTAATAACGGAATAATTCTTGCTATCGTGAACGCAGGGTTCAACCAAAATACGGCCAACCTTCGTAAATTGGCAAGTGTTTACTCTGTTATCTTTATTAATATATTTGATAGTGTCGCCGTTTTTTGTTTTCACCCTTGTATTACCTACAAAAGACAGTTTGTCCGTTCTGTAATGGCGATCGTAGCAATAGGTTCCGGTTTCAATATTTGCGTTTTCGCCTACTGTAACAGTGCTATTTCTCAACCAAACTGTCGAACCGATTCCGGTGCTGGTACTGTAATCATAGTACGAGGGATTGTATGGAGCTTCTTCGCAATAGGAATAGGAACCCCACGACTTAATATTGCCGCCGCTTAATATGATGTCACCGCGGAATCTGACGCCGCCGATACCCGGACCCGAGTGCGAAAACGACTCGTCATAATGAGTAGTACTGTAACTGCCGCGCCCGCCGGTTGCCTCAACTTCTCCGCCGCTGATAGTAATTGTTACATATTCCGTGTCTTCACTCTTGTAGCCGCAGCCGATACCTGCCGCGCCGTAACCGCCTTTGCTGATAACTTTACCGTCACTGATAGTGATTGAACCGCCGATGCTTTTCCATGAACCGCCGATACCTGCACCGTAAGCGCGGCCCTGTGCATCAATTTCACCGCCGCCGATTATAATCGTGCCTATTTTACCGTTAGCGCCGCTGCCGATACCTGTTGAGCCGTAGGTGTCGATAGTACCGCCATATATGCGAAT
>JAFUZY010000018.1 GCA_017476375.1 Eubacterium sp. | reverse complement strand
CTCTTCCATATTCAGATTGAAATTATTAACAAAAACAGGAACGCCGGAATACTCAATATCAATATGAAGCCTTTTTGCATCCTCGGAAATTGTTTTAACGTCATAGTGATTGCAATCATAATATTTCTTTGCAAAAACCTCATTGTTGTTGATATACTGAAGAATAATGTTTCTTGTTGATTTTGAAACCGAAATATATCTTGAATGGTTTTTTGAGAGCGCTTGTCCCATAGTCATCTGGGCAACCGCCTTGCAGGTTCCGCTGTTTAGAAAGAATTCGTTTATAAAAATTGATTCAAGCGGACTCGTGTCATCGGGGGTAATGATGGCAAGAACACTTTTTGAATACTTTTTTCCGTATTCTTTTTTGATAAACTGTTTAAAATAATATTGGCATTCCGATATTTTCTTTGCAAACTGATGATAAAAAGGAATATTGCATGCTTCGTCAATACCGGGCATTTTAAAGCTGACAAATTCCCCGCTTTCCTTTCTGCGAACAAGAATATCCTCGTTTGTTATAATCATCGGAATTGTTTTAGGCATAACAGCACCCCACATTGAATTGAAAATTGAAAGCTGAGACTTTTGTTTCTCGCTTTGCTCGGTCAATTGTTTTTATTACACTGTTTTTTAATTATACCTTATATTTTAATAATTTTCAATAGTATTACAATTGTGTAACTTTTGTGGATATACAGGCAAATTATGATATAATCAATTATATAATTTGAAAGGAATCGGACTTTTCAGTCCCAACAAAATTATGAGCGATAAAGAACTTGACGAAATACTTGAAGAAATAAAAATGCGTGTTAAAGAGGAAATGGATTCCGAAAATCAGGCAAACTCACCTGCAACGGAAAAGAAGGCAGATACAAATGTTATGGACGACATTCTTAAAAGCATAAAACCCGAAGAGGAAGAGCCGTCATCTGCTGAGAGTGATAATACGCTTAACTTCACTCTTCCCGAAGAAGAGAAAAAGGAGGAAATTCCTTTTAACGAAAACAAAACCGTTGTTTTCACAATGCCGAATGAAAATGAAGAAAAAGCGATTTCCGAGATTGAGCCCCCCGTTGATTACAGAGAGCAGGAGGAAAGCTCCGCTCCTAAGGAGTTTGATTTTATGAGCTTTTCGGATGAAAGCGAACCTTCCTTCGATGAAGAGGATTTTGAAGAAAAGAAGAGCAAGAAGCCGTTAATTATTGCAATTGCAGTTATTCTGATTATTGCAATCGGAGCCGGCGTTTATTTCGGTTTCTTCCATAAAAAAGACAATAAAAACGAAACAACCGCAACAAAGGCGCCTCAAACAACTCAGGCAGAGGTTGTAGCCGACCTTGGTCCGATAAATCCCCTAACGGGTGAAACGGGCTACAACCAGGCACAGCTCGGAAAAAGACCCGTTGCAGTTGTTGTTGAAAACGAATACTCAACCGAATCGGTAAGACCTCAGTGGGGACTGAACGAGGCTGATATCGTTCTTGAGGGTGAAAGTGAATATTCAACAAGGCTCCTTCTTTTCTGGGCTGATTACACAAATATGCCTGCCCAGATAGGTTCAACCCGTTCTGCAAGACCTCCGTTTATCCGTTTCAGCCAGCTTTTTGACGCAGTTTTCATTCACGCAGGTCTTTCAAAATCAAAGGGTAACTACATTGGCGCAAACACTGTTTTTGAGCAGGATAATGTCGACCACATAAACCTTTTAAGATATTCGGAGGACGGAACATATTTCGGAAGAGATAAATCAAGAACCTCCACCATTGAGCACACAGGCTATCTCAACGGCAAAAACACCGCGGAGCTTCTTAAAAAAGCAGGAATAAACACATCTCTCAATTCAGCAAAATTCACCGAACTTGAATTTAACGAAAAACCCGAAAAGCTCAGCCAAACAGCTGCAACCTCGGCAAAATTCATCTGGTCGGACGTTTATTCAAAGGGTCACTGCCCTAAGGTCGGCAAATTCTATTATGATGAATCTCTTGAAAAATATTCAACAACAGATTTCGATTCCGATTACGGAAAAGCAAATCTTGAATTTGAAAATCTCATTTTCCTTTTAGATGAAACCGAATACATTGTTAAGCAAAACTACAAGGGAAACCAAAGTGAAACCTATTGCGACTACAAACTTTCAGGCGGAAAGGGAACAATTCTTTCTCAGGGAACAGCTCTTGAAATAACCTGGGGCGTTTCAAACGGAAAGCTTTGGATGAAGGATTCAAACGGAGAATCGGTTAAACTCAATCCGGGCAAGAGCTATATCGGCTACGGCTCATCGAATAAGGGCGGAAAGGTTACCCTTAACTACGAAAATCAAGGATGATAAATTATGGAAGAGCTAATATATTTCAGAGTTAATCAAACCTTAGGCGTTCGGGATTACACCGAGTTTTCAAAAAAGCTTGCAGCAGTTAAAATGGTTAGAATAACATATATAATCCTTTCGGTATTACTGTTGGGCATTGCTGTTTTAATGCTTGCGATTGAACAGGGAGCAACAGCAATTATCTGGGCAATTATCGCCGTTTCTGCAATAATTCTGCTAATCAGGTACCCGAAAATTATGGGTAATAATCTTTTTAAAAACAGTCAGAAGGTTCATAATTCAAACCTTCTTCAGAGCGAAACGGTTTTCTGTGAGGATCATATTTTTGATAACTCAAGGAACTCAAGCCTAACCCTTGAATACAGTCAGTTTGAAAAGATTATCGAAACTAACGAGCATTTCTTTTTGATGATAACAAAAACAACGGGATTGATTTTAAGAAAAGACAGTTTCACTCAGGGCGACATAAACCAATTTCGCGGTTTCATCGCCTCAAAATCACATATATTCTAAAAAAAATGGGGGATGTCTCACGAAAAGTGAGGCGTCCCCGTTTAATTGAACTTGCTTATCTCATAGATTCTTCGTAAGCTTTAATCATCTTTTTAACCATCTGACCGCCTACAGAACCTGCCTGACGAGAAGTAAGGTCACCGTTGTAACCCTGCTTAAGGTTAACACCTACCTCGTTAGCTGCTTCCATCTTGAAACGGTTGAGAGCTTCACGAGCCTCAGGTACTACGTTCTTAGAACTTGACATTTGAATACACCTCGCTTTTTATTATTTACAGGGCGTAAATTATGTGCATAAGACGGTTTCGCCCTGCAAACAATTTTCACCTTGCAAGTTTATTGTGTGTATTTAATTCAAAAAAATCATTTGAAAATTTTAACAATAATTCTGTTGAAAATTTCAAACAATCAAAAACCTCGGAGCATATTTGCTTCGAGGTTTTTGATTTTGTTTATAGTGAAATGAAAGGAGCGTCGCTGCCTGTTTCCCATCCGTTTGTTTTATCCTCAAGATGGGAATCGGTTAATATGTCCTCGCCCTTCATTTTAACAATTTTGATTTCGGGCTCGTTATATATCTTATTCATATTTAACTCCCTCCTTACGCAAATTTTGCTTCGCACGCTGCTGCGTATCTGTATATACCCTTTGCAAGGTCTTTAAGATTATTATCAACCGTGCTGCCCTCTCTGAGAACAGTGTAAAGATATGCATATCCGTTATATGTTACCTCGGTTGTTCCGATTGTCAGTGTAAAGGTTTTTGCAAAATCGCTTGCTTTTAGTCCCGTAACTCTTACGCAATTGCCTTTATCGGTTTTTATCCACTCAGCCGTTAAGCTCGGGTCGCTGATGCTGAGGTTTGTGTAATAACACCATACATCATTTGTCTGATTTACATAGAAGCGAAGCTCGGGGTCGAGAAGGGCTACATATGAAATGCCCGTTATATTAAGCGCTGCGCCCGATTGGTCAACTCCGGGAACAACGGATGCCTTTGCCTTGCTCTTGAAGCTCTCGGCGTCAACAGCGTCCTTATAATCTTCCGAATGAGCTACTGAGTATTCTTTACCTGTTGCAGCCTTTGAAATTTCGGAGTATCCGAAATATTCATCTGCAAGCGCGCCATAGTTAAGAAGCGCCTGAGCTACATCCTTATCCTTTTGATCAAAACCGCTGTTGATAAGGACATTGCAGTAATCCTGTATAGAAGCTGTTATCGTGTCCTTAAGCTCCTCGTTTGAATCATATATCTTAATAATATATTTCTCTGCAATCTGAGCAGGTGCAGCCTTAAGCGTAAGCTTTCTTGTTCCGTTTTCCTGAGCCTTGAACTCCTCACTGTCGTCGTTTGCAACATAGGTTTTTCTTTCGGCATTCTTATCGTCTGTTGAAACAAGATATGAATACTCTATATGACCGCCGACAGCATTATAATACGGCATATCAATATAGAAATTGACCTTAACGCCGTCTTCCAGCGTCAAGTTATAGCTATCTTTGCAAGGATTATCAACCTCAACTGTATCTTTATAGGTTTTTCCGTTAAACTGAACAGTTGCAGTGTAAATGATTTTTGCGTCTGTTGCCTCTGTTTCAACACTTGCCGAGACGGACTCCTTATGCTTACAGAGCTGTTCATTACAGGTAAATTCCGCTGTTGCGCTTGTGTAGTCTTTTGACCAATTCCATACAGGCTCGCCGTAGTTATGCTCAGTTTGAGCGTAAGCGGCAGTATAGCTTACATCAGCCGTTACATTCGGAAGTTCATCATAGGTATATGTGTTTGCGCCGTCGTTCCAACCGCAGAAGACATAGTGCTTGCCGTCTTTATAATAATTTGCAGGCGCTTCACCGCTAAATTCGGGCGTTGCGCCAAAGCGTAAATTCTCGTCCGTTTCAACAACCTCGCCGTCTACCACCCATTTAACCGTATATCTTTTTGTGCTAATAAATGTTGCTGACACCGTAACAGCTGTTGCCGGCATAATGAACTTATTGTCGACAACCTCTATATTTTTATTATCTGCAGTCTTGACTGTCAGCTCATCAAGCGCATAACCTTCATCAGGCGTTACGGTAAGCGTAATCTCGTCGCCGAAATCCGCTTCACTTACGCCTGTTACAGCACCGTCGATACTTGGCGCATAAGTAATCGTGTTGTGCGCATACGGCACCAACGTTTTACCGTTAATATCCGGAACCGTTATCAGGTCTGAGCTGAGCGGCAGCACGCCTTCAAAAACGGTGCTGCGGTCTGCCGCGTCTGCCATTTTTTGACCGTCTTTGATTTTTACATGCTGATTAACATAATTATTCTTGTTTCCCTCTAAATAAAGATAACCGATATAGATGCTGTCGCTCGGCTTGGTGTAACCCAAGGTAACGTAAGCGGGAGCGTTTGTCGTTACCGTGCCGGTGCATTGAAAATTACCGCCGTAAATGTTAAATTGAACGCTTGCATCGCAGGATTCCATCTTCACGTTACCACCGTAAACGTTCAGCGACATACACTGTGCTTCGTCTTTGAATGTTAAGTTGCCGTCATAAAAGGTAGAAACATAGCCCGATACCTTAGAGGTAATGTTTCCCCCATACACATTCAGGCGCCAGGTGATGATTTGTCCGTTCATTGTAAGCGCGCCGCTTTTTCCGCTCTGCCAATAGAAATTGAGTTGTGTTTTCGTCGGCTCATACGTGCTATCCACATCAACCTTGGAAGGATCCGCAAGTGAGAAATCACAACCGTTGCTGAAGGTAAGCTTTTTACCATCCGCTAAAATAATATGAACGGAGTCAGTAAAGTACAATGTGTGGGAATAATTGATGTTTTTATTCACAACATACCAGCCTGGTGAAAGTAAGGTTTCCGTACCGGTCAGCGGACGCGCAAAGACCTCCTGCTCCTCGCCGTTTTGGTCAAGATAAGCTGACTTTACGTACGATCCAAAAGTGGCGGTATAGGACATATCGCCCATTACTGCAAAGGGCTGCGGCGTCCAGCCGGTAAAATAGTAAGCGTTGGCGTCGTCTGAAGGCTTCGTCGGCGTGGCGCCGTTGTAAGTGGGAATTTCGCCCTGCGTGGCGTTCTCATCCGTTTCAAGCACGGTGCCGTCGTAGTTTTTCCATTTGATTTTTGCGTTATCGTTTACGCAGTAAACCGTGTTGTTGTTCTGGCCAAACTTCGCCACAGCATCTTCATAGGAGGAAGCTGTTGAGGTGACGCCGTCCTGCGTTTCCTCAATCATCATCGGCAGATTCACATAAATGGTTGCGTCCTCCACATGGCCAAGCAGGCTGTTGGCTTCGCCACTATACAAGCCGAAGCAGCTGATTTTGTTTGACTTGAAGGTAACGCTTTTAAGGCTCCGGCAATTGTATAACGCGGCAAAGCCAAAGTTTTCGGTATACGAATTAAAGGTAATCTCCTTCAGCTTTGAACAGCCGCCGAAGGCAACATTGCCGACATAACGCAGCGACTTTGGAAGAGAAACCTCCTCAATATCCCAGCATTCCGCAAAAATATAGTTGCCAATGCTTGTGATGCCTTGCTCTACAACTACCTTTTCAACGTATTTTCCCGCAAACGGGCTCGACTCGGCTTCCGCCGGATAATTGGGCGTTGCGCCGGTGCCGTAAAGCCTCAGCACGCCTTCGTCCGTCAGCTCGTAATAAACATTGGATGTGCCTAAGCGTCCGGTTTCGGTTTCTGCCATTGCTGTTATCGGCATAGCGGCAAAAATCATCAGCAGCGCCAAAATAATTGCAATAGCACTTTTAATACGCCTCATAAAACTATCTCCTTTTAACTGTTTTATGGATTAAAATAATTCTTTTAAGTATATTAAACCTTTGCGCCTGCAAAGGCAAGCTTTATTTAAACCTTCCGTCGCAGTTTCGGCGACGGAAGGTTGGTTCATATAACTTTATAATTCTTTAACCACACAACGTTTTATTGTCTTTTTCCAATAAACGCTTTGATAACGGAAACGCATCCGGCAATTGCCACCAACACGCCGAGTACAATGAAGATGACGCCGCCCTTTGTTGGATTAAGGGCAGAAATCTTTTCAGGATTCTTTGATTGAACCAGAATATCAACCGTATCGCCGATTTTCAGGTCGTCGTCCTGCTCGGGAGCAAGCACGTGCTCGTATTTTTTGCCGTTAACCTCATAATCAATATAGGCAGTGTTTACAAGACGGTCAGGCTCATCAGGGTCCGCAGAGCTTTCCCATTCCTCCTGAACGTCAACAACTGTTGCCTTAATCTGCGTATCATACAAATCCTTTTCGGAGATGGTTTTAATACCGCTGACGGCAAACACCACTCCAAATACTATTGCAACAAAAGACATAATAATACTAACTGTTTTTTTCATTTTTATACCTCCGGTTTAAGATTCTTGCAATATTATATAACAAAGTGTCCAACAAATGTCAAACAAAAACTGTTTTTAGTTTGAATTATTTTTTGATAAATCTTTAAAAAGAAGAAAAGCAATTGTTGAAAGAAGCGAGCAGACGACGTATTTTAATGCATATAAAGGAAGATTGAAAACAAGCAAACCTGCCCTGAAGTAATTCATATCTTTCGTAATGTTCCTGATTGAAGGAAACTGCTCAATAAGGTTGGCAAGCGCCCGGAAGTACTGCGCATATATAATCCGGCTGCCACTACCCAAAATCCTTCCGAGCAACGGAAGCAAAATTTTTGTAAAGGATAAAACTGAAACAGGGGCAACAATCAAGCTCGCAATAATCCCTGCAACGAGAACTACAACGGTTTCGATTATCAAGGTGCTTTTTGACTTGATTTTATTTTTGTATATCTTTTTTCTAACATAGGTTAAACGCATTATCGCCCTATAAAGCACTATTCCTGCAAGAACATAAATAATATCAACAATAACCTTGTTAACTACGCTTGCAAAAATGGTTGGGCTTGCGCTGAATCTAATTGCAAAATAGATTAAATTTTTAACAATAATAACTATTATTGCTGCAATCGGATTGATTACCAAGCCTGCAAAAAGCTCGGGAAACGCCGAAAAATCAACGGTTATTATGCTCGGCGCATACGGCATCCCAAACGAAAGAAAATTAAGCCCGAGAGAAGCTGCAATACAGCTCACTATAATAACAGCCTTTAAACGCCTTGTTGTTTTTTCTTTTGCTTTTTGCTCACTTTTCTCCGCAATGAGATAGGGATTTTTGTCATCACTGAGCGAAACATCAAGATTTTCAACGGGCAAGGTTCCCTTGGACTGATAGTTTCTTTGAGTATTTTTTAAATCTGAATTCTGTTCAGAGTTTTGATTATTTTGATTGTTTTCGTAGCTCATATTTTTTTCCTTATAGTTAATTAATATGCCCGACAAACGCAGGCAATCCCCGTTTGGTTGCGCTAAAGCGCCGAGGTGTTTTCGTCAATTATTCTCTGTATTTCCTCCCGAGTGGCAAGAATTTCATCATAAAACATTCTGCTTGAAACTCTCAGCGCTCCGTTTCCGAGAATAATAAGCTGTTCGAGTGCGTCAGAGGTAACAACCCGAACCTTATGATTTTTCGCAAGCCTGTGGGTAACGTTTTCAATATATGTATCCGCTGTTTCGGCTTCCTTCGTATAAACAATATTAATATTATTTACCTTTTCTATTTCCCTATTGCCCTTAACCTTATAGGCATCAAAAACAAGAATAATCTCGCATTTTTTGAAGCCCTGATAATTGCTTAGTATTTCGATGAGCTTATTCCTTGCTCCGTCGATATTATCCTTTGAAAGCGCTCTGAGTTCCTCCCACGAAAAGATAACATTATATCCGTCTACCAAAAGGTATTCTTCGCCCTCAAACCGACTTTTATCCTTTCGTTTATAGTTTTCGCTCTTATCCGGACTCTTGTGGCTGAAGGAACTTATCTGATTATAATTTTTCGGCTCAATTTTTCCGAAAAGTTTTTCGTATAATTCCATAAGCTCTTTATCAAGCGCAAAAATATCCTTTGGCTTGGTGTTCGTTGTTGCTCTTCTTTTAAGAGGCTCGGCGCCTACAGGTTTAGAAATACTCAACGCACTTTGAAGGTGCATATGACTTTTAACCTCATCCCATTTAACATTATAGCCTGCTCCGTGAGCACAAAAAACGGAATCCGCCGTGTTTTCGGTATCTGAATCGGGATTATATCCCCTGCTTTCAATAACCTCCTGAGTATTGTGGCAAACATCATAGCCGCCGAAACTGCAATAGAGCTTACCTGCGCCATGGGTATACTGCACAACCTCTTTTGTATAGTCGCTCATCGTTGAAACGGGAGCTTTCCCTTTGATAACGGTTAGCTCCCCGTTTTGCTCGGGGGCTTCAAATTCACCGCTCATTCGCTGAATATCGGAAATCGCTCTGCCCACATTCTCGCTCGGAACCTCAAGGGTAAACTCATAAATCGGCTCAAGAAGAAGGCTTTTTGCGCTCCTTAATCCCTGACGGACCGCCCTGTATGTAGCCTGGCGGAAATCGCCGCCCTCGGTATGCTTTTCATGAGCTTTTCCCGAAACAAGAGTTATTTCCATATCGGTTATGGGCGAGCCCGTTAAAACTCCGATATGAGTTTTTTCATAAAGGTGGGTTAAAATAAGTCTTTGCCAATTTTTATCAAGCAAATCCTCTTTGCAATCGGTTTTAAAGGTGAGTCCGCTGTTTCGCTCTTTAGGCTTAAGAATAAGGTGAACCTCAGCATAGTGCCTGAGCGGTTCAAAATGCCCTATTCCCTCAACGGTTTCCTCAATCGTTTCCTTATAATTGATGTTTCCCCTGCCGAATTCAACATCAAGGTCAAATCTTTCCTTGATAATCGACTTAAGAATTTCAAGCTGAATATCGCCCATAAGTTGAAGCTGAATTTCTTTTAGTCTTTCGTCCCAAACCACCCTGAGCTGAGGGTCCTCATCCTCAAGGATTTTCATATTTTTTAGCGCGGAATTAACGTCAACATTTTCAGGCAGCTCAATTTTATATGTTAAAACAGGTTCAAGAACGGGAAGAGCAGAGTTGCTTTCGATTCCGAGCCCCTCGCCCGAGCGCGCAAAGTTTATTCCCGTTACGGCGCAGATTGTTCCTGCGTCAGCCTCATCAACGGCAGTAAACCTATCTCCCGAATATATTCTTATCTGGTTTACTTTCTCGTTTTCTTTGTTGTTTTCAGACTGCAAAACGTCCCTGACCTTAAGGGAGCCGCCCGTTATTTTAAGATGAGTTAAGCGGTTGCCCTTTTCATCCTGAGAAATCTTATATACCTTCGCTCCGAATTTTTCGGGATATTCTTCCTCGAAGGTAAAATTATATAAGCCGTTTAAAAACTCATCAACGCCCTCAAGCTTAAGGGCTGAACCCGAAAAGCAGAGAAAAGCCTTTCTGCCTTTAACCGCATTCTTTATCTTCTCAATGGTTAGTGTTCCGCTTTCGGTATATTCGTTTAAAAGCTCTTCATCACAAAGCGCAAGGTTTTCAATAAACTCACCGTTATTCTTTGTATACTGAACGCATCTGTCGCTGAGTTTCGTTTTGAGCTGATTGAAAATAACCTCTTCATCATAACCGTTTAAATCGGTTTTGTTTACAAAAATAAAACAGGGAACGCTGTATTTTTCAAGAAGCTTAAAAAGGGTTAAGGTATGGCTCTGAACTCCGTCGGTTCCGCTGATAACAAGAACTGCATAATCAAGCACCTGAAGCGTTCTTTCGGTTTCGGCTGAAAAATCAACATGTCCGGGCGTGTCAAGCAGGGTGAAATTAGTATCTTTAAATCGAAGCATCGCCTGCTTTGAAAAAATTGTTATTCCCCTGTCGCGTTCAAGATAGAAGGTATCCAAAAATGAATCTCTGTGGTCAACTCTGCCAAGCTTTCCGATATTTCCCGAACAATAAAGCATTGCTTCGGAAAGGGTTGTTTTACCCGAATCAACATGGGCAAGTATTCCGAGAGTTATGTTTTTCATCTTTGCACCTCCTTATCAGAAATATCTTTCTAATTGTATAACACATAGTTTAATAAATCAAGTCAGCATTTTGTTGACAAGCACAAATTCGTATGCTAATATTTTTGCATGAAAAAAACCAAGAGTATTAAAGAAAACACATTTTTAAAGGGAATTTCAGACGGCATTCCGATTTGCCTCGGCTATTTTTCGGTTGCGTTTGCATTTGGAATTTTTGCGGTTTCAAACGGACTTACCTCGTTTGAAGCTCTTTTGATTTCAATGACTAATGTAACCTCGGCAGGGCAGCTTGCTGCAGTTCCGATTATCGTTTCTGCAGGTTCGCTTTTTGAGCTTGCGGCAAGCCAGCTTATAATCAATCTTCGCTATGCGCTCATGAGCATTTCCCTTTCACAAAAACTTGATAAAACTGTTTCGTTTGCAGACCGTTTTTTAATTGCCTTTGTTAACACCGACGAGGTTTTCGCCGTTGCGTCCTCAAAAAAATCCGTTGGCAAAAAGTATATGTTCGGTCTGATTTTGACTCCCTGGATTGGCTGGAGCGCAGGAACAATTGTCGGAGCAGTTGCAGGAAACATCCTTCCCGCCCTGCTTATTTCCGCCCTCGGAATTGCAATATACGGAATGTTTATCGCAATAGTTGTTCCGCCGGCAAAGGAAAACAGAAATGTTCTTTTCTGCGTTGTTGCTGCAATAGTTTTAAGCTGCCTTTTCAGATTTATCCCCCTTCTTTCAAAGGTTCAGAGCGGTTTTGTTATTATAATCT
>JAFUZY010000145.1 GCA_017476375.1 Eubacterium sp. | reverse complement strand
ATCCGTTCCATCTCTGCTTTCCAATCTTACTATCGCTGTTACAACCGTTCTCGGCTACTCTGCGATGAGTGGAATTATCGGAGGCGGCGGTCTCGGAAAAATAGCAATTAATTACGGTTATTACAGATATAAATATCTGGTAATGGTGCTTGCCGTAATACTGCTTGTTATCATTGTTCAGATATTCCAGAGCATAGGTACAAGAATTTCAGTATCTTCGGATAAGCGCTTGAAATAACGGAGGACATACTATGGCATATAAGAATATAACGGCGGCGGATTTTGCCGCGTTTGATTTCAGTAAAATCACAATCGTTGACTTGAGAGAGCCCGACGAGGTGCTCGTCAAAGGCTTTGAGGGCGCAATCAATATACCATTCAGCGAGTTTTATTTAAAGCTTGATGAAGTACCTAAGGTTAAGCCCGTTTACGTAATCTGCAGAACGGGCGATTTCAGCGAGGAAATTGCCGAAATTCTTGACGACAGGGGCTATGAGGTGTACAATGTTGAGGGTGGTTTCGACGCGTATCAAAAGGCTGTTCAGAATGCAGAGCCGCTTTTTATTGATGCGAAGGGCTTAAAGTGCCCCGGTCCGATTGTCAAGGTTGCCGATACCGTTAAAACGCTTGAATACGGTCAAAAAGTTTACGTTGAGGCTACCGAGGACGCCTTTGCAAGCGATATTAAAGTGTGGTGCGAAAGAACGGGGAATAATCTGATTGATATTGACGTTCAGCCCGAGCTGATAAAAGCCACGATTGAAAAGGCAAAGAGGGAAGAGGCGCCCGTCGGCGAAAGACCGCACGGCAAAAACTTTGTCGTTTTCAGCGGCGACCTTGATAAAACCATTGCCGCTTTTATTATGGCAAACGGCGCCGCCGCAATGGGCAGAGAAGTTACCATTTTCTTCACCTTCTGGGGACTAAATATTCTTCGCAAGGCAAAAAAGGTTCAGGTTAAGAAAACCCTTATTGAAAAAATGTTCGGCTTTATGATGCCGAGAGGAACAACAAAACTCGGGCTTTCCCGTATGAATATGGGTGGTGCGGGCGCAAAGATGATTCGCTGGATAATGAAAAAGAAAAATATCCGCTCGCTTGAGCAGTTGATGGATGATGCCAAAGGACACGGCGTACGCCTGATTGCCTGCCAGATGAGTATGGATATTATGGGTATACACAAAGAAGAACTGATTGACGGTATTGAGCTCGGCGGCGTTTCCACATTTCTCGGCGCAGGCGAGCAGAGCGATATGAGTTTGTTTATATAGAGGTGTTTAATGGATACGAATATCACAAGAGAAAATGCATTGGCACTTTTACGAAAGCACAATAAAGAACCGTTTCACATCTATCACGGCTTAACCGTTGAGGGAGTTATGAAATGGTTTGCCGAAGAACTCGGCTACGCAGAGGATAAGGAATTCTGGGGCATAGTCGGCTTGCTTCACGATATTGATTTTGAGGAATATCCCGACGAGCACTGTATAAAAGCACCCGAGCTGTTAAGAGAAGCAAGCGTCAGCGAGGAGGTTATTCACGGCGTATGCTCCCATGGCTATAACCTTACCGTTGACATTAAGCCCGAGCATGAAATGGAAAAGGTGCTTTATGCAACTGACGAATTAACGGGACTTATCGGCGCGGCAATAAAGATGCGCCCTTCACAGAGCACAAGCGACTTTGAAGTAAAAAGCTTAAAGAAAAAATACAAAGATAAAAAATTTGCAGCAGGCTGTTCACGCGACGTTATTCAGTTTGGTGCAGAACTTCTGGGCTGGGATTTGAATAAATTGTTTGAGCAAACGATTCTTGCCATGCGTTCCTGTGAGGACAGCGTGAAAGCCGAAATGCAGCGGCTTGGTTTGGAATAAGGAGGAGTAAAATGCCGTATATCGCAATAAAAGCATATCCAAAGGATGAAGAAACAAAGGCAAAAGTTGCCGAAAAAATCAATCAAGTGTTCCTTGAAGAATGGGGATGTCCGCAGGAGGCAATTTCACTTTCAATAGAAGAATTTCCGCCTGAGCTATGGGAAACCGACGTAAGACAGGCAGAGGTTGTTCCGAATAAAGATAAGATGCTTATTCTCGAAGGAAAGAAAAACTATCAGCAATAGTTCTGGGGAGTTATTATGAAAATTTCTACTAAAGGAAGATATGCAATCCGTTTGCTCGTTGACCTTGCAGAGCATCAGGAAAACGGTTACGTTTCGTTAAAGGATATCGCCGCAAGACAGGAAATATCAAAAAAGTATCTTGAACAGATAGTAGTCATTCTTAACAGACCGGGTATTCTTAGAACAAGTCACGGCCAGAACGGCGGCTATCGTCTTGCAAAACCCGCAAATCAATATACCGTTGGTGAAATTCTTAGAATAACAGAGGGCGGTATAGCGCCGGTTGCCTGCCTTGAGGACGAGATTAATCATTGCGGAAGAGCAAAAAACTGTGCAACACTTCCGATATGGACTGAACTGTACAGAATTATCAGCGAATACCTTGACAGCGTTACTATTCAGGATATTCTTGATAAACAGCAGGAAAACTATGAATATGACTTTATGATTTAACGGAGTGATAGTATGAAGTCAATTCTTATAAAGGACACCACGCGGGAAGAACGGGAAGAAATAATTAAAGCCTCGCTTGAGTGTGGAGGCGGATGCGAAAACTGCTCATCCTGTTGGCTCGGAGGCGGCAGCCCATGGGATATATATCAGGACTACATCGACGGAAAACGTGAAATTAAAGAAATCAATATGGACTATATGCAACGATACCGTCAGAACAGACAAATAAAATAGCAGCATACAGGCTCGGAAGTAATCCGAACCTGTAATTTTTTCTACAACCCATAGATATACTCACTTAAAATGTAATTTCCTCATTGAAAAACTGAACTTATATTTTTGAACTGGTTTTTGATTATTTTTTACTGTTCAAGAGCAAAGAAAAAAGCAAATTATTATAACAGATTTCATTTTGCATATCCTACATCATTTTGCATGATGCTATTTGCTAAAAACCATTTTCCACTGTTCAAGACGACAATATAATAAGTATAGAATAAGGCGAGGATTTCTCCTCGCCTCAACTTATGTATATGCTTCTATTATTAATCTTGCACCTAATTTGAAGCCGACCTTGAAGCAGTCAAGTTCAATAAGGTTTGCAAATTCTTCGCTCGAAGTAAGGAACTTATCAAGTAACTCTTTTTGCTCATTTGTCAGCGTTGATTTCAAGCGTTCCTGATTCTGATTGACTAACCTTAGTGCTTCCTTATAATTTGCATTATTCTCAATGCGACTGTATTCTGTCGGCGTAATATTACCGTACCAAAACTCTTCAAGAATGTCCATCGAGTCACCTCATATAAATCACTTCGTTATAGACAATCTCTCTTGCCTGATTTGTGATACTGTTCATTGCCTGCACCCATGCCATCATATCATCTGATTTGAGCTGCTCTGTGACACCTTGCTGCTCTTTGAGCTGCTTTACAAGACGGTCATACATCTCGTTTGCTCTAATATCAACATCGTGCAGATATGAGTTCAGTTTGCAGTTCGTCAGTAGCGATGTGTAGAACGCTTTGCGGTGTTGTTTGATATAACGAAGATGTCTTTGTCCCCACATTCCAATCTCGTAATTCGTTTCGGTTGAAACCAAATTAGGTAAATATACACCGTTTATCAGCGTATAATCCATCCCGTTTTTCTCATCACTAATATACATTTTCATAGTATAATCCTCCGTATGCTTAATTGATTATGTTTTTCAATTCCTACAATCAAACATCGGCTGATAAAAAACTGAAGGCATCCACCCTCCTTATGGAGTGGACGCCTTCAAGCGGTTTTTCGTGGTGGAAGAGGGTGGATTCGAACCACCGAAGTCGTTGACGGCAGATTTACAGTCTGCTCCCTTTGGCCGCTCGGGAACTCTTCCATATTTTTAATTTTTTGGGTCCCCGCAAAGCTCAATAAGCTTTGTGGGGAGAGGAGGCACTATGGAGCGAATGAGCTTTTCGCGCCTTGCGCGTAAACGAATGATGCGCAATCAGTGCCGACGATGGAGCTGGTGAACGGACTCGAACCCCTGACCTGCTGAGTACAAATCAGCTGCTCTACCAACTGAGCTACACCAGCGTGTTTTTAACGCCCTAATAATATATCACAAGAAAAATGAATAGTCAATACTTTTTTTAAAAATCAATGCATTATTTTTGTTTTTGCATATGATAATCCTGAGACGGTTTGTGTTAACAGATATTACACTGCCGAAAACAATTATTTCAGTTGTTTTAATATGTTTTGAAAGGATTTGGGATTTATGTGCGGAATTGCGGGAATACTCAGCGACAAAATTGATTTAAGGAATGAAAAAGAGTGCATATGGAAAATAAGCAATTCGCTTAAAATGCGCGGACCCGATGCAAGGGGCGAGCTTGTTGAAAACGATGTTGCTCTTGTTCACAGGCGGCTTGCGGTTATTGATGTTAAGCGAGGAGCGCAGCCGATGAGCTTCGGACAGTATACAATTGTTTATAACGGCGAGCTTTATAACACCCTTGATGTTCGCCGCGAGCTGGAAAGTCTTGGTTATCAGTTTGAAACGGATTGCGATACCGAGGTTGTTTTAAAAGCTTTTCATATGTGGCAGGAGAGAAGTGCCGAGCGATTTAACGGAATTTTTGCATATGCGATTTATAATAATTCTGATAAATCCCTCTTTTTGTGCCGCGACAGAATCGGCGTTAAGCCCCTTTATTATTCCGATGTTGACGGAACTTTTGCTTTCGCCTCAAGAATGGAAAGTCTGCTTTATGTTAAGGGCGTTAATCCTGTTTGCAACAGGGAGGGACTTAACGAAATATTTATGCTCGGCCCTGCAAAAACAATCGGAAAAACTGTTTTTAAAGACATTCTTGAGCTTCCGCCTGCATCATATATGATATATAAGGGAGGCAAGAAAACAGTTAATCAGTATTGGAAGCTTTGTGCAAAGCCTTTTGAGGACAACGAAATAACCGCTCAGGAAAAAACTCATTTTCTTGTTACTGACGCAATACGCCGTCAGCTTGTTTCGGATGTTCCGCTTTGTACCTTCCTTTCGGGCGGACTTGATTCTTCAATTATTTCAAGGGTTGCCTCGGATTATTATAAAGACGAAGGCAAAACTCTCAACACCTTTTCGGTTGACTATGACGATAACGACAAATTCTTTGAAGCAAGCGCATTCCAGCCAAATAAGGATTCCGATTATATTAATCTGATTTCTGATTATATAGGCAGCGAACACCATAACATTGTTTTAAACAACACCGCTGTTGCCGACGCACTTGTTGATGCGGCAATTGCGCGCAATTGCCCGGGATTTACAGACGTTGATTCCTCGCTTCTTCTTTTCTGCAAAGAGGTTAAAAAGGATTACACGGTTGCGCTTTCCGGCGAATGTGCCGATGAAATTTTCGGCGGCTACCCATGGTATCACAGGAGTGAAATTCTTTTTGAAGAAACCTTCCCGTGGTCGCGCTCAACCGACGTTCGCAAAAGCATTCTGAAAAGCGGTTTTCTTCCTGAGGGTGAGGAATATGCCCACAGCGCATATCTTTCAACGATTGCAAAAGCAGATAAGCTGAGCGGCGACTCAGCTCTTGAGGCAAGAATGAGGGAAATGTTTGTTTTAAATCTCGATTGGTTTATGCAAACCCTTCTCGTTCGCAAGGATGTTATGAGTATGGAATCCTCTCTTGAGGTTCGTGTGCCCTTCTGTGACTGGCGAATAGTTGAATATGCATATAATATGCCCTGGAGCATAAAGTCCTGGGGAGGCAGGGAAAAGGGAATACTTCGCAAAGCGTTTGAAAACGAGCTTCCCGAAATCATAACCTGGCGCAAAAAGAGCCCTTATCCGAAAACCTTTAACCCAATCTATCTCAAAGAGGTTTGCAAAATGACAGAGTATGTAATAAGCGATAAAACGTGTCCGCTCTATGATATGCTCAACATCAGTGCAGTTAAAAATTTGATGCAAAATCCCGAATCAATGCGTGAGCCCTGGTACGGTCAGCTTATGCGAACTCCTCAGGTTCTTGCATATATTTTGCAGATATATGTCTGGATTAGGAAGTATGGAGTTGAATTTGAATACTGAATAATGTATAATTAAAATAATTATGGCGGTTGTTATCCGATAATATAATCGGAGCGCAGCGACCCGAAACTCCACTCTCCACCCTCCACTCTTCAAACTAAAGGGAATATTATGACAACACAGGAATATATAAAAGCGATTGAACTTCGCCATTCGAGAAGGGCTTATAAAAACAAGCATCTCGACGAGGCTACTAAAAGCGTTATAAAGGAAATGGTTGAAGCCGTTAACAAATCAAGTGATATTGATTTGATTTTTATAGACGACGCAACGCCTGCATTTCGTATTTTTCAGGGAAAGTTTTCGATGATTGCCGTTTGCGGACCTGATTCTCAAAAGTCGAGAGAGGCTGCCGGCTATTACGGCGAAAGCATTGTTTTACAGTGCGTTTACCACGGACTCGGAACCTGCTGGGTATCGGGAACCTTCAATGAAAACAAGGTTTATGAAATGACAAAGCTTCCGAGAGACAAGCGACTTTACTGCGTTATAACCATCGGGTATCCGAAGGAGCATGAAAACGCCATTGAAAAAACGATGTATAAGGCAACGCACAAGAAAAACAAATCATATCAGGATATGTTTGAGGTTTGCGATAAAAAGCTAAGCGATGAATATGCCTATGCAATGAAGCTCGTTGAAATGGCACCCTCCGCGGTTAATCGCCGTCCCGTTAAATTCAGCTACGAAAACGGAACTTTCAGCGCAAGGGTTGAGGAGCCGTACTCGGACCAGAGCATTGATTTCGGAATTGCCAAGCTCCACTTTGTTCTCGGTTGCAGGGCAAAGGGGATAAACGGCAAATGGAGCGAAACAAACCGTTTTGAAGAAATTAAAACCCAAAGGATAAAGTTTGAAAAGGAATAGAATATGAAAAAAAAGAATGTTGTTATAACCTCCTGCGCAATTCTTGCAGCGGCAGCAATCGGAATCGGGATAAAAGAGTTCATAAAGTTTTATAAGCCCGAGGAATACAAAGTTGCCTGCGTTTCTAAAATAATGAAAAGCGACACTAAGCTGATTGCCCACAGGGGTTTCAGAGCCGTTGCGCCCGAGAACACCCTGCCTGCATACGAGGAAGCAGGAAAAAATGCTTTCTGGGGCGCTGAGTGCGATGTATACAGAACGGCGGACGGCGTTTGGGTTACTCACCACGACCCGATAACTGCAAGAATGATGAGCGGCGCAAGAAATATTGAAAAAACAAATTTCAGCGACCTTTTAAAACTGGATTACAACAACGGTCATAATGTTAAAAACTATCCTGATTTGAAAATTTGTAAATTTGAAGAGTATCTTTCGGTTTGCGAACGATACAGAATGAAGGCGGTTATTGAGCTTAAGGGAAAAAATAATACGGAGCATTTTGATGAGCTTATCGGACTATGCGAGAAATACGACGTTGAGCCGATTTTTATTTCCTTTCAGGCAGACAGCTTAAGAAAGATTAAAGAACTCAAGCCGGAGCTTAAACTCTTTCTTGTGGTTGACGATATTAAAGAAGAGGATATAAAAACCGCTCTTGATATAGGAAACTGCGGAATTGATTTCGATGTTGACCTTGATAAAAACTATAAGAACGACTGCGAAATGATTAAAAAATGTGTTGCAGCCGGACTTGATATGGGAGTTTGGGCGTGCGATTATCCCGAAAAAATGCAGAGAGTTGTTGATTTGGGAGTTAAATACATAACAACGGATTGCCTTACGGAATACTAAAAAAAGGGGCTGTAAAAAAAGCCTAAATAAAAAATCGACTGCATTCCCGCCGAAAAGGTAGGAATGCAGTCTTTTTAGTGATATAATGTAATTGATATGAAAACAAAAATCACTGATGTATATAATACACCATATCAATT
>JAFUZY010000017.1 GCA_017476375.1 Eubacterium sp. | reverse complement strand
TGGGAAATCACCGAGGAAACCTTCCGTGAAAACATTGAAGGTCAGCACTTCGAAGAGATTCAGACCAACCTGATGACCACGCAGTTCGGTCTTGACCTTCTTGACCTTTACCTCAACGGTGATGAGTCTACTGACGCTTCTGACCCGGACTATGATTTCCTGAAAATCAACGACGGCTGGCTCAAGCAGCTCAACAGCGGCTCTCACATTGAGGACAGAACCTCTAAGGACAGCGGCGCAATGAGCATTGACGTTTACTATGACGCCCTCGCTCAGATGCCGAACAAGTACAACAACGGTACTCTCCGTTGGATTATGTCCCCCCACAGACAGCAGGAGTGGACCAGACATCTTCTCAAGAAGATTATCGAAGCTGGCGGCGCAGTTCCGCAGGGTGTTTATGACTCCCCGGCGGCTATCCCGACAATTTCTTGTCCTTCGTTCTCCGATAATGAGATTCTTCTCATTGACCCGAAGAACCTTGTTGTTGTCAATACCTACAATATGGTATTCCGTAAGACCAACGAAGGCAAGGAAGCCGTAATGCAGGATAAGCGCTTCTACACTATGCATATGGACTTCGATACCATTATCGAAGAGCTTGACGCGGCCGTTCTTATCAAAGGACTTGCACAGTGGAACGCTTAATAGGAGGTGTGCGTGATGTATAAGCTGAAACTCGTCAAAGCATTATCGTACAGCGGCGTAGTTAATGCTTCCACAGAACATCCCTATGTTGAGACTATTGACCCGGCGATAGCGGAAGCCGCTGTCGCAACGGGTTATTTTAAACTCATAAGCGATACATCTTCATCCGTTCCTGAAACCCCCTCCGAGCCGGAGCCCGAAGAGGACGATTCGCTTTTTACGGATGATGATGAAGAAACCCCCTCCGAGCCGGAGCCCGAAGAGGACGGCAAAGCTCTGGAGGACATGACCGTAGCAGAACTGGAAACGTTTGCGACCTATAACAATATCAGCTTAAAGGGCTGCAAAAACAAGGCGGCAAAGGTTGAAAAGCTGATGACCGAACTCGGAATTCAGTTCGGACAGAAGGTTACATACGGCAGTCCGACTATGGTTGACTTAGAATCTTAATAAGGAGGATGACTATTATGAAAGTAGTTCCTAATGACCTTGGCGTATGCGGCGTTGAGCAGCTTATGTACGCCGGAACAGTTAATTTCGGTGACGAGAATGTTGCTACGGGCGTTAAGCTCTGTGATGTTCCTGCAAACACCGTTATCACAAAGGCTGTTGCTGTTGTTAAGACCGCTTTTAATGCGGGCACAACCAACGTTCTTACTGTTGGCACAAATGACGACGTCAACGACCTTCTCGGCTCTTCTGACATCACAGAAGGCACTAAGGGCGCTTACAGCAAGCTCGCTTTCGTTGAGTGCGCAGCAAAGACTGCCGTCAAGGCTAAGTTTACGCAGACTGGTACCGACGCAACTGCTGGTGCTGCTGACGTATATCTCGGCGTAGTAAGAATTCCGGGCTAACGGAGGACAAGTAATATGGCAACAAGACCTTGGGTAACTCCGCAACAGGTACAGAACTACACAGAGTTTGATACGGTTAAGAACCGCACGGAAGAAAAACTCGCTGTTGATATTTCAAGAGCTGAGCAGTATGTAATCCGATACACTCACAATGAGTTTAAGGATGATGACACAATTCCTGAACCTGTGAAAAATGCTGTTATTATTCTTGCGGAAAGTTACGCTCATAATGCGGTTGAGAAAACGAAAACGCTGAAAAGCGAAACATTTGACGATTACTCTTATACCGCTGAGAGCAATGTGGTTGATATTGCTGACTTGGACTTAGGCACGCTTCTTGACGATTACGTTATTGCTGGCGCTTCCGGCAAACTGACTATGAGATTGAGAAAACTTTAGGAGGGTTGATATGGTATGATTGAAGATTTCTATAATCACAAGTGCAATATATATCATCTCAACCCGACTTCGGTTGCCGTTGGGTTCGGCTTTGATGAGGATGATACTGCATACGGGCATTCCAAGGCTCCTGATATAGAGGAGCAACCTTGTCATTTCCACACAAAGACGAACTCAATGGCGTTAAATCAAACAGAGCCGGAAAACAAACTGACTATAACGAGAAAGCTCTCCCTTCCTTGCGGTACCGATATTCGTATAAACGATAAGGTCGTTGACTGCGATACTGGTGTAGAGTATACCGCTGAATTGCCTATCAATGTGAAGAACCACCACATTTCTGTATTGCTTATCAGAACCCTTGAACAGGAGGCGCTCTAATGTCTTCACAGATTATCGCTGATTTTAGCGAGTGCGAGGGTTTTGTTAATAGGCTTGCTACGGCAGGACCCGATTTCAAGAAAGAACTTAAATTGTTTCTGATTGGACTCGGCGAGGAGTTCCTGCGAGTGGTGCAAGACGAAATCATTGCAAGAGAAGTCGTTGACACGCGGTTGCTGCTCAATTCTTTTTCAAAGGGAGGAGCAGAGAACGTCTGGAAACTCGATGAAGGCGGACTTACCGTTGAGGTAGGTACGAACGTTGAGTATGCAGAATTCGTAAACGACGGTCATTGGACAAATTCTAAAGGGCAAAGCGGACGTTGGATACCAGGCTCGTGGAACGGAAGCCATTTCGAGTATCAGCCTGGTGCAAAAACAGGTATGTATCTGCGGCAGCAATGGGTTGAAGGTGCTCACTACTGGGATATTGGTCTCAAGGTGATGGAACAGATGATACCCGGGCTCGTAGATAAAAAGGTTGAGGCGTGGCTTCAATCTTATTTTGCAGGATTCATATAGGAGGAAATCGGTGTGTTAAAAGAACAATACTTACTTTCTATTGCCCACTTTATGTACGAATCGGGAAAGAAGGTGGCGCCGGAACTGAAACGCGTATTTTCCGAACTTCCCGAGGATATGAAACTTCCAGCTATATACTTTCCTGACCCTGAGGTGCTTTCGTTCCCCGGAACGCTCTCGTCAGACCGATTGAATTACAACTGGTTCGTTAAGGTCATAGCAATATCAACTGAAACGGCATATGAAATAGCGGCTCAAATTCAGCGAGACGTCTGCGGTCAGTATTCCTTAATCCCGATTCTTAATCAGGACGGAACAGAAACAGGCAATTATATACGACTGGAAAAACCTCAAATCAAAAAGATTGACAGGCACACATATCAGTTAGCAATCGGCTGGAATGAAAACCTGGTTTATTACGATGTGGATAAATCGGCGCTTGGAAACATCCAGCACATTGATTTCGAGGTTTCGCGTAAAGGCGATTGATATTCAGAAAGGACATAATTATGGCAAGAAAAGTTAACCCTGCCGGTGGCGTTACCGAAAACACCGCTCCGAAGTTTCCCATTGAGAAACTGAGAGAAGAGTGTATCGCCCTTTTCGGTGTTTCATCGGCTACTTTTGATGGTGCTACTGTTGGCTTATCCGGCGAGTACACCGTGGAAGATATTAAGACAAAAATCAACGATTGGCTCAAAAAGCCTATCAAAGGAGGTATGTAACTATGGCTGGTGGAGGTAACTTCACTCCGGGCGTTGCAAAAATTCGCCCTGGTACCTATGTAAACTTTAAGTCTACCAGACAGCCCGTGACCTTTACGGACGATGACGGGATCGTTGTCATTCCCTTTATGACATCAAAGTTCGGTCCCGCTCAGAAATACGTTGAGATTAACGCGGATACCATCGAGCGCATCCCCGAACTTCTCGGCTATCAGGTAAACGATACTACCTACGACAATATGCGCCTTGTTCGCGAGGCGTTAAAGGCTTGCCCTGTTGTCAAGGTGTTCATTGTCGGCACAGGTGGCACAGCCGCTACCAAAACTGCAGGCGGTCTTACCGTAACTGCAAAGTATCCCGGCACAAGAGGTAACGATATTCGTTTCTCTGTTGTTGCAAACCCGACTGCGGGCTTTGACATCAACGTTTATTTCGGCAACGAAGGTGTTTACACCTATGAGGGTATCGCTGACGTTGCAGCAGCAGCGGCTATTGATAACCCGGTGGTTACTATTGCCGCAGGAGGTGAGGACGCTACGCTTACAGCCACGGCCGCAGTTGCTCTTACTGGCGGTGTGGATGTATCGGCTACAAATGCGAATTTCACAACCTTCCTTGACACGCTTGACAACACGCAGTTTGACGCGGTTTGCTTCCCTGTGAATAGCACAAGCGACAGCTTCAATGCTCTCGCTACTGCGTTTGTTTCCAAGATTAACTATCTCAGAAACAGCATTGGCAAACTCGTAAGAGGCGCTATGCCGCAGTTCGCAGCGAACCACATCGGTATTGATACCGTTGTTAATGCTCCTGTCGTTGACGGCGTTCAGCTGACAGTTGCAGAGGCGTGCGCGTATGTTGCTGCTCTCTCGGCAAGTTCCGATGAGGTTACAAGCAATACGAACAAGGTTTATCCCGGCGCTGACGGTCTTGAAGGCACAAATCTTCTCAGCCACGAGCAGATTGAAAGCTATATCAAGGCAGGCGGCTTTGTTTTCTCGCTTTCCGATGATGGCTCCGTTGTTGTTGAATACGACATCAACTCCCTCACCACCCCTGCGAGCAGTCAGGATGATACCTACAAGAAGAATCGTGTAATCAGAGCGATTGACGGACTTGCTAACGCGATTAAGGCAACCTTCGCTCCGAACACTTTCTCAAATACTGATGAGAGTTATGACATTATGGACGGCCTCGGCGCTGCTATCCTTGCACGTTTCCAGGAAGCCGGAGCACTCAAAAATGTCGCAGACGGCGATTTTGCGGTTGACAGAAATCAGTCAACTGGCGATTCCGCGTATTTCAATGTGGCAGCACAGCCCGTTGACAGTATTGAGAAACTCTACTTCACGATTGCTACTAATTAAGAAGGAGGTATTGCGAAATGGCAAAGGCAGAAAGATACAATGACGAGCCGATTATCCTTGCTGATGGTAAGGTTTACAGAGACGGCAAACTTGTGTTTGACGCAGTCAAAATGCAGGTCAACGTTCATCTGAGAAACTGGACTGGCAGAACTCTCGCCAGCAACGGTAATCGCTCTACCCGTATCACGGGTAAGGACATTGACGGTACTATGACCGAAAGGCGTAATACCAAGTGGACCCGCGAAATGCTCAAAGACATTGACGCCGGCAAGACTCCCGAATTTACCATTCAGGGCAGAATTGCCGACAAGGGTTCTTCGTACTACAAAAAGTACGGTTCGGAAATCGTTACGTGCGTTGGCTGCGTTCTCACCGGCGACATCAAACTTATTGATTTTGATATTGATAGTGACGATGTGCTCACCGATGAAATCTCCTTCAACGTTTACGCGGTTGATTTCAAAAACAAGAAATAATTTATCATGATAGCCCGCCTTCGTTGGTGGGCTAACTTTTTTTAGGAGGAATATCTAATGGCTAACAAGAAAGATCTTTCATATTTTATGCATTCTACGGAGCCGGAAATCGTCAAGTATCCTGCTCCCGAAGGTTTCAATGACAAAACAGGCAAAAGACTGGAACTTGAATTCAGAATTTTGTCTGAATCTGAGTTAAGAACAATCCGAAATCATTGGAGAGAAAGGAAACTCATTAAGGACCACGGCAGACCGATGGTTGTCAACGGTGCTCCGGTCTACGATGAGACCTACGATTCTGGGTCTGCTTTGCAGGAAATGCTTGTTGAATCACTCGTCTATCCCGATTTGAAAGACGAGGACCTTATGGCGTACTACGGCGTAGTGGACGCTAACGAAATGCCATCAAAGGTATTCCCGAAATTTAAGGACCTTAACTACGTCAGCAGAGCATTCAATATCATCCACGGATTTATGGAAGAGGATGAAGACGAAGAAGAGGGCGAGAAAAAGCCGAACGATGTTGATGTAGCAAAAAACTAATCAGGAGTGAGGACTCGCTGACTCGTTGGGCTCATGTGCTCTGGCAAAACCATAATCTACGCTTTGAAGATTTCTACAAGATGAATTCGCGAACACAAGCGCTCTATATTGCGTCAGAAATCGTCCACGGTGAAGAATTGAAGAGAGCCAGGGAAAACGCAAAGAAGTCAAATAAAGCGAGGAAATAAGCCCTCACAGAAAGAGAGGCGGTTATATGGCTTTAACGGCTACCATGCGACTTGTTGATGAAGTAAGTAACAAGTTTAATAATATGGCTACCTCGGGTGCAGCGGCAATGCAGAAAATCAACGGTGACCTTGCCGCTGCAAACGCAATGTTCGTTGAATATGATGTTGCTGCCGTCAAAGCCGGTAAGGCAACGTTAGAGTGGACGGACAAACTCGGCAACTACGACCAAGAAGCAATGATGGCTACTCATACCACGGAGGAGTTAATCGAACAGGGCTATGCGGTTGCGGTTGCTATTGATGACGCAGGAGATGCCGCCGAGGAAGCCGGCGAAGCAATAGACGAATTGGGAGAGCAGGCTTCTAAGACGGGCGAAGATTTCGAAGAAAGCGGAGAAAAGTCGGAAGAATTCGGCGATAAATCAAAGCAAGCAATCGGCGATTTAGACCAACTCCTTGCTACCGCTGGAATAGCGGCGGCGTTAAAAGAAATATATGAAGGTTTCAAGGAAGCGGCCGAAGCTGCTGAAAAATTGGAAACCGCACAGGCACAGCTTGCGACAATTGCAGGGGAGAGCAATCTTCCGATGTTAACTCCTCAAATTGACGCATTATCAAACGCTTCAGGTATCGCTGCAACCGAACTGAACGACGTTGCGTATAACGCTATCTCTGCCGGCTCTGCTGTTGAAGACTCTGTCAATATGGCGAAAACCGCTACGGAACTCGCTACGGCAGGTTTCACAAACTCCGGCGCCGCGCTATCGGTGTTATCAACTGCGATGAACTCCTACGGCGACCAGATTGAGAGTGTAACGGATGTTGCCGATTCTCTTATTACCGTTCAGAACCTCGGTGTTACAACGGTTGACCAACTCGCCGCACAAATGGGTAAATCAATCGCAACCGCAGCCGCATACGGTGTATCACTCGGCAATGTTGAGAGTGCATATATTTCTGTAACGAAAGCGGGTATTAACACCGCGGAAGGTACAACGTACATTTCGGGTATGCTGAACGAACTCGGTAAATCAAGTTCTGACATTGCCAAGATTATCCAGGAAGAAACGGGCAAGAGTTTCGGTCAGTTAATGAATGACGGCTACTCTCTTGCTGATGTTCTCGGTATTGTTTACGGAAAGGTAAATCAGAACTCAGAAGCGATGATTAACCTTTTCGGAAGCCAGGAAGCCGGTAAAGCGGCAATGGCTATCATTAACCAGGGACTTGACCAGTTCAATGAAAACCTTAACGCTGTTCAGAACAGCACGGGTGCGACTGCTTCTGCATACGCTATTATGGCGAACACTACCGAGCACGCCCATGAGCGTATGAACAACGCCGCTTTGAACACAAAGGCAATTATCGGCGACCAGTTAAATGCTTCGTTAAAGGGATTGTATAACACAGGAGCAACCATTATCGAGGGTGTCGGAAAATTCCTTCAAAAGGCACCTGCTGTCACAGCAATTCTGACGGGCGTTACCATTGGACTTGGTGCGTTAACTGTTGGTGTTGCAGCCTATTCCGCCGTTACGAAGTACGGTGCAATAGTGCAGGCGGCATTTAATGCGGCAATGGCGGCGAATCCGTTGTTCTGGATAGTTCCGATTATTGTGGGCGTTGTTGCGGCAACGGCTGTACTCGTTAATGTGATGAAAGAGGCAACCGCAGAGTATGACGCTCTGTCCGCTTCTTCAAAGAAACAGTACAATGAGCTGGAACGTTTGAGAGGTCAGTATGAACAGGTTGCAGCGGCAGAGGGTGAAGCTTCCGATGAAGCGGCACGTCTCGCGGCTGAGATTGAGGTACAGGAAGCCGTCTTTGAAAAGACGAAGATGACTACTGAGGAATGGAATAATCGTGTAAATGATTATGTAACCAGCTCAGAGGATTTACGTTCATCGGTTAATGACCTTCTTATAAGCCAGGAAGCCGGAGCAACTACGATTGATAATCTGCTCGGTAAGTATTCCGAACTCACAGGCAAGGAAGAACTTAACGCCGCAGAGAAGACCGAATTGCAGGCTGTTGTAGGCGTTCTCAACGACAAGGTTACAGACTTAGGGCTTACCTTTGATGAAGTATCCGGCAAGACGAATAAGAGTGCCGATGAAATCAAAGCCCTTTATCAAGCCGCAAGCCACACAGAATACCTTGACGCCGCTCAGAAGAAACTCGGCGAACTTGCTGATAAAATCGGCGAGGGCGAAGTTCAGAAAACCATTGCTGAAAATCAGGTTGCCGCAGCTCAGGAGGCTCTTGACGCTGCTGAACAGGCAATGAATGATTACAGCGCTTCCGCTGGTTCATATAACCCGTTCCAGTATTGGACGAGTACAAAAGACGAGCGTAAAGCGCTTAAAGAGGCGCAAGAGAACCTTGACGCTATCAACAGCGAACTGGAAGAAAACCAGACACAGTATGATTCGCTTACTGATTCAATCAATGAGAATACTACTGCCATTGATACAGGTAATGAGATTGCAAACGAAGCGATTAACTCTCAGGCGTCAGCACTCCAAACTCTTGCTGCTGCGTATGATGAAGCGTATGCAAAGGCCGAGGAAAGTTTCAGCGGACAGTTTGGACTATTCGACCAGGCAAAGGCTGACACAGAAGCTACGGTTGCAAATGCACAGGCGGCTCTTGATAGTCAACTTTCATACTGGACGACCTATGCCGACAATGTTTCTCAATTAAAGAACGTTTCAGCTGAAGATCTCGGTGTTACTCAGGAAACATATGATTCGCTTATGGCTTATGCTCAAAGCGGAACAGAGCAAGCCGCCGGCCTTGCTCAGAGTATGGTTGATAGCATTAACAGCGGTAATACTGAAGCTGTCAGCAAACTCGCAGAAACTTATGCAGCGGTAGAAGAACAGCAGAAAACGGCCGCCTCACAAGTCGCGGACTGGCAAACAGACTTCTCAAACAAATTACAGCAGATTCAAAACGATATGAATAAGACTGTTGATGAGATGGATAAAGCCAGCGAAGCACAGGCAGCCGGTACCGAAACGGTCAATGCATACATTTCCGCTATTCGCGCAGAGGTTTCCGAAGCGTATAATGCTTCTGCGGCTGTTGCCGCGGCAGCTTCAAGCGGATTTAACAGCGGTGGCGGTACTGGTGGAACTCCAGGACACGCCGCAGGTTCAACAAACACAGAAGACGCATTTATCGCCGGTGAGCAGGGACCCGAACTTTATGTCGGCTATGGCGGTGGAACGGTATTCCCGCACAGCGAAACCGAACAGGTTATTAACGCTGTTAAGGATTATGCTGATTTCCCTGAACCTCCTGAAGAAGTCAGCAGTATGTCTGTTCAGCCTGCTTCCGCTTCATCAGGTGGAGGCGAGTCTTCAGAAAAGCAGATTACGCTCACCATTAACGGTGGTGGTTCTATTAAGATGGACGGCGCCGTTGATAAAGAACAGGTGCTTGAGATTATGATGGGCAATCTTCGTCCGGTACTGCTTGACCTGTTAGAGGAAGAAATTTCAGAGGAAGGAGATGGAACGTATGAGTACTAAAGCGGAAAACGCAATGTATATCACTACCAGATTTACTGCGAAAGGAAAGCAGTATGTATATCGCCTTCCTGTTCTTCCGGAAAGCATTGAGATTTCGTTTAATGCGAATAATTCCTCTGCACAGATTGTTGATATCGGTGAAATAACGCAGAAAATGGGGAGGAAGGCAAAGGTTATATCCTTTGAATCCTTCTTCCCTATGGGCGAATTCCGAGGCTCTATTCCTTGGAAGGACAGCCACTATCCGATTACCTTCATTAACGCGTTGGAAAAATGCGTTGATAGGAAACTGACGGTAAGGTTTACGTTCAGCCGAGCAGGTAAATATGAACTCGCCATTTCGTTGCTCTGCACTATTGAGAAATTTGATTACCACGAGGATGGAGAAGATCCGAATACGATTCATTATTCAATAACCTTGAAGGAATATCGTTCCCCGGCAATCAATCAGATCACCAAGAAAACGTCGAGCAGTTCAGCTTCATCGCTTGCTAAGGCCGTGAAAAAAGCGGTTTCAAAAAGGGCGAAAACCTCTACGAAACCGAAAACCTATACCATCAAGAAGGGTGACACACTTTGGGCTATTGCTAAAAAGTATCTCGGCAGCGGCAATAAATGGAAAACCATTTATAACGCAAATAAGTCTGTCATTGAGAAAGCGGCAAAGAAGCACGGAAAAAGCAGTTCTTCGACGGGACATTGGATTTATCCCGGCACCGTTATCAGTATTCCGAAATAGGAGGCAATGTTATGGCAAATTATAAGGTTTTGATTTATCAGGACATTGACCTCTTTAAGGATATAACGGAACTAACGCAGAAAGTTGTGTGGGGAGGGCGCGATGGAAACCCTTCTCGCACACTTGACGTTACCATTATTGATAGCGAGCAGTTTGCAAGGGCAAACATTGACATTGTCCAAGGTTGGTACTGTCGCTTTTACTGGAACGGCGAGGAATTGTTCCGGGGGATCATCACGAAGACCAACCCGTCATCCAAGGGAACAATGACCTTTAAGGCTTACGATTATGGGTTCTATCTGTCCAGGAACAAAGATGCATTTCACTATAAGAAGAAAACTGCAACATCCATATTCAAAGATATTTGCAATAGATTCGGCCTGTCTGTCGGCTCTGCGGCAAAATGCAAAAAAACAATATCCGAAATATCCAAGAACGCTACTGCCTGGGACATTATTCAAACTGCATTGCAGGAGGAATACCAAAAAACAGGCGTAAGGCACGCGGTATATTTTGAAAAGGGCAAAGCGCACCTCATTGTTCGCAGAGAAAACATTGTTAAATGGCTACTTGAAACCGATACCAACATCATTTCGTGGACCTTCTCAAAGAGTATTGAGAAGGTAACAACCAGAATGAAACTCTACTCAAGTGAAAGCAAAACGCTCGCAACCGCAAAAGACGCTTCGCTGGAAAAGAAAATTGGTATCTTTCAGGATATAAACAAGCCGGATGACAGCGTTAAGAAAAAGAGTAAACTGAATTCTCTTGCAAATTCTCTCCTGAAGGAAGCGAAAAACCCCGAGGTTATTCTCAATATTACCGCACAGGGTATTATCTCTATGCGTACAGGCAGGGGAGCATTTGTTATCATTCCTGCGCTGAACATTAAACAGTCCTTTTACATTGTGCAGGACACACACACTTTCCAGGGCGAGAAGTACACTATGTCGCTCAAACTGGAAAAAACAACCGATTTGAAGTATTAGGAGGGTAGTTATGGCTACGAGTATAAAAGGCACGTTACAGTCCATTTGTGGCGGTGAGGTTGGCATTTATACGGGCAAGGTTTCCGCTACCAACCCTCTGTCGGTTACATTACAGGGCGATTCGAATATGCGCATCGGTGAAGCGCTCATTCTCTTACCCGAACACCTTCAAAAACGAACCGTCAAAATGACGATTGACGGCGAGACGAAAAACATAACTGTTGATGAGAGCCTTAAAAACGGGGATACGGTTTATGTTGTATCTCTTGGCAGGGGCTCTCGTTATTTGATAGTAGGGAGGTGCTGACGATGGCTGACGATTTACTCGGCTTCATCCCGGAAGACGATGAACTTGAAACCGAAGAAGAAATCCCCAGTAAAACCTACGCTATTGACTTTGACAAAGGGCGTATCCTCGGAACTATTGATGATATCGAGGCGGTCAAGCAGGCAATTCTGAAAGCGATTATAACCCCTCGCTTCAAGTGTATGATTTATGACGATGATTACGGAAGTGAGATTCAGGAGGACATTCTGAATACGGCTGCTGACAGCAATTACCTGATGACCGTTATTCCTGATTATGTCAAGGAGGCGCTGTCTATTGACGAGCGTGTGCTTGACGTAGGCGATTTTGAAATTGAGGTTTACGATGGTTACGCTGTGGTAGAGTTTACCGCGCACACAGTCTTTGGCGATATTCAAATTTCAGAGGAGGTGTAGCGTATGGCTTTGTTTACCGAATATACCGAGGAAGAACTGCTCGAACGTGCTCTTGAAAAAGCAGGGCAGAACGGTATTGACACTCGGCAGGGAAGCGTATTCTATGACGCTATTGCCGGAATTGTTCAGCTGATAGCGGAACTTTTCGCAACTGCAGAACAAATATTTGAACAGAGTTCCGTAATTACTGCTTCGGGTGAGAACCTTGACGCTTTAGCGGAACAGTTATATATCGGTTCTCTGCACCGTGAAAAAGCAGAAAAAGCCGTTTACAACGTGACGCTGGTTGAGATGGAGGGTGTATCTCCCGACTTGGTTGAGGTTGAAGACGGCGACCGTTTTACAGTAAACGGTCTTTATTTTGAATTGAGGATAATCACTGATGATGATGGTAACGCCCTCTCATATCGCCTGGAGGCGACGGAGGGAGGTACGGAATATAACAACGTTATTCCCGGAACAGAGGCTGCTCCCGTTGAAACTATTGATTATCTTGGTAGTGCGACAGTAGGCACTATCATTATTCCCGGCGTTGACGAGGAAGAAGACGAGGATTTCCGTAAGAGAATTCAGGAAATGCTCGCTGCTCCCACAGAGAACGCAAACAAGCAGCAGTACAAAACGTGGTGCGAAGAAATTGACGGT
>JAFUZY010000144.1 GCA_017476375.1 Eubacterium sp. | reverse complement strand
TGAATTAAGAATGATGAATTGTGGGAGGGCTCTGCCCTCACCCGATTTTATAATACATCATTTTGGAGATTAAAATGTCTAAAACAATCGCTGCAATAGCAAGCGGAAACGCACCGGGCGGAATCGGAGTTATCAGAATAAGCGGAGAGGATGCAATAAAAATTGCTTCGTTAGTTTTCTCCCCTGCCGACGGTTCATCCCTGCTTGACCTCAAGGGTTACAGAGCAAAATTCGGAAACATTATAATTCAGGGCAAAAAGGCTGATAATGCGGTTGCCCTTGTTTTCCGCGCGCCTAAAAGCTACACGGGCGAGGATGTTGCAGAGCTTTCAATCCACGGCGGAATGCTTGCTCTTCAAAACACGCTGAAGGCTGTTTTTGAAGCAGGCGCGTTTCCTGCCCAGGCGGGAGAGTTTACAAAAAGGGCGTTCTTAAACGGAAAGATAGATTTAACTCAGGCGGAATCTGTTGCTCAGATTATTTCAGCGCAGGGCGAAGCGGAGCTGAGGGCTTCGTTTAACGCACTGCAGGGTGTTTTAAGCAACGAAATAAACGACGTTCTTGAAAAGCTGCTCGATATGAGCGCGCTTATGGCTGCCTGGGTTGATTATCCCGACGAGGAAATCCCCGAGTTATCGGATACAGAGCTTGAAAAAACGCTTGAATATGCAGCAGGAAAGCTTAAAAAGCTGCTTGATAATTACGACAGCGGACAAACTATTACCTGCGGAGTGGACACCGTTATTGCAGGCAGACCAAACGCCGGAAAATCCAGTCTTATGAATATGCTCTCAAAAACCGAAAAGAGCATTGTTACCCATATCGAGGGAACCACGAGGGATATTGTTGAGGACAGCGTTCGTCTCGGAGATATTGTTCTTCATCTTAAGGACACTGCCGGACTGAGAACCTCGGAGGATTATGTTGAGGCAATCGGAATTGAAAAGGCATATAAGGCAATTGAAAATGCTCAGCTGATTCTTGCGGTTTTTGATTCCTCGCAGAGTCTTTCAAAGGACGATTTTGATTTGATAGAAAAATGCAGGGGCAAAACAGCCGTTGCGGTTATTAATAAAACAGACCTTGAGGCGAAAATGGAGATAAAAGCCGTTGAAGACGCCTTTGAAAGCGTTGTTTATATCAGTGCAAAAAACAACGAGGGCATTGAGGAGCTGTCGCAGAAGGTTAACGAGGTTCTCGGAGTTGCAGATTTCGATTCAAACGCTCCCCTGCTCGCTAATCTCAGACAGAAGCAAAATTGCGAAAGAGCGTATGAAAGCATCTGCGAGGCGTTAAACTCGGTTAATATGGGAATGACCTTCGACGCAATCAATGTTATGATTGATTCAGCGGCGGACGAGCTTTTATCTTTAACCGGAAGGAAAGCAACAACCGAGGTTGTTAATAATATATTCAGCAAGTTTTGTGTTGGCAAATAAAAGTTGCGCGTTGCACGTTGCGCGTTGCGCGTTGTCGGGTCGCTTCGCTCCGATTATAATCAAGTGCGAATGTGTCGCCCGAAATTCATCATTCATAATTCATAATTCATCATTAATCGGAGATTTATATGTATTTTGCAGGGGAATATGATGTTATAGTAATAGGTGCAGGGCATGCAGGAATTGAGGCAGCCCTTGCTTCGGCGCGCCTCGGCGCAAAAACTGCTGTTTTCACAATCAACCTCGATTGGGTTGGAAATATGCCGTGTAATCCGTCAATCGGCGGAACGTCAAAGGGTCATCTCGTTCGTGAAATTGATGCGCTCGGCGGAGAAATGGGAAAAGCTGCCGACAAATACACTCTGCAGTCAAGAATGCTGAACCTCGGAAAAGGACCTGCCGTTCATTCGCTCAGAGCGCAGATAGACAGAAGAGAGTATTCGTCGGGGATGAAGCATACTCTTGAAAAGTGCGAAAACCTTGAAATCCGTCAGGGTGAAATAGTTGATTTATTTTGCGATGAAGAAAAGCTCTGGCACGCCATAACAAGACTCGGCGCAGAGTTTACGGCAAAAGCGGTTATCATTGCGACGGGAACCTTCCTTGGCGGAAGAGTTTATATCGGCGAGGTTTCATATGAAAGCGGACCCGACGGTATGTTTCCTGCAACTCAGCTTGCGCAGTCGCTTAAAAGGCTGAACATACCTCTTCGCAGATTTAAAACCGGAACACCGAGCAGAGTTAACAGAAGGTCGATACACTTTGAAAATCTTGAAGAGCAAAGGGGCGACGAAAGAACTCAGCCGTTTTCGTTTGAAAGCAGGGAGGCTCCGAAAAACAAGGTGCTATGCCATATAACTTACACGAACGATAAAACCAAAGAGGTTATTTTAAATAATCTTCACCGCTCGCCTATGTATAGCGGCAAAATCGAGGGAAAAGGACCAAGATATTGCCCGAGCTTTGAGGACAAAATTGTTCGTTTTTCAGAAAAAGAAAGGCACCAGCTCTTTATTGAGCCCTGCGGAGAGAACACGGAGGAGATGTATTTGCAAGGTCTTTCCTCTTCCCTGCCCGAAGATGTTCAGCTCGAGTTTATCCATACAATTCCGGGACTTGAGGATGCTCAGGTTATGAGATGCGCATATGCAATTGAATATGATTGCGTCGACCCCACTGCGCTTAAGGCAACTCTTGAGTTCAACGATATACCTAATTTATACGGCGCAGGTCAGTTTAACGGCTCAAGCGGATACGAGGAAGCCGCGGCTCAGGGACTTGTTGCAGGAATTAACGCCGCAAGGAAGATTCAGGGCAAGAGCGAGATTATTCTTGACCGTGGCGGCTCCTATATCGGAACGCTCATTGATGACCTTGTTACAAAGGGCTGTTCCGACCCATACAGAATGATGACCTCGCGAAGCGAATACCGTCTTGTTTTGCGACAGGACAACGCGGATATAAGATTAACTCCCCTCGGATATGAAATCGGACTTATCAGCAAGGAAAGATATGAAGGTTTCCTTAAAAAGCAGGAGCTTATCAGTGAGGAAATGAGAAGGGTTGAAAAAACTTCAATTCCGCTCAGCGATAAACTGCAGAAAATACTTGTTGACGCAGGAACAGCTCCTCTTAAAACAGGCTGCAAGATGATTGAGCTTCTTCGCAGACCGCAGATTACCTATGAGCATCTTAAGGAAATTGATGTAAACAGACCCGATTTGCCGTATGAGGTGTTTGAACAGGTTGAAATTTCAATAAAATATGAGGGTTATATCAAAAAACAGGAAGCCCAGATTAAGGATATGCGAAGAATTGAAGGCAAAAAGATTCCCGAAAACATTGATTATTCCTCTCTTAAGGGGCTAAGGCTTGAGGCAATTGAAAAGCTTTCAAAAATCAGACCGCAGAATCTTGGGCAGGCAAGCCGAATAAGCGGTGTTAATCCTGCCGATATAACGGCACTTAATATAATTCTGGAGAATTTATGATAAACGAAGAAAAGTTGAAAGAATACAGCGCTGAGTTGGGTGTTGAGCTTGATGACGACGCGGCATTTAAGTTTTCGCGCTATTCGGACCTTCTTGTTGAGGTTAATTCATATATGAATTTAACAGCGATAACCGAAAGCGACGAAATTCTTGTAAAGCATTTTATAGACAGTCTTGAAGTGCTTAAATATGTTGACATTCCGCTTGGCGCAAGCCTCATAGATGTCGGAACGGGCGCAGGCTTTCCGGGTGTTCCCCTATTGCTTGCAAGAAATGATATAAAACTGACGTTTCTTGATTCGCTTAAAAAAAGACTCGGATTTATTGAAGGCGTTCTTGATGTTTGCAACCTTAAAGCAAAGCTTGTTCACGCAAGGGCTGAGGACGGCGGCAGGGATAAGGATTTGCGTGAAACCTTTGATTTTGCAACAGCGCGAGCAGTTGCTCCGCTCAATATTCTCGCCGAATACTGCCTACCCTTTGTTAAGGTTAGCGGAAGATTTGTTGCACTTAAGGGAAACAACGAGGAAACAGAGAGTTTTAAGGGCGCGATTGAAAAGCTCGGCGGAGAGTTAGAGGAAAGCGTTTCATATAAACTTCCCAACGGAGACAAAAGATGTTTGGTTATTATAAAAAAGATTTCGCAGACTCCGACAATATTCCCCAGAAAGCCCAAAAAAATAACCTCTGCCCCGCTCGAATAGTATAATATTATGTCGAATATAAAGGATTTCACACGATGTGAAATCCTTTATTTTTTGTTATATATGTGGTAATATCTCCGTAAAGGGTGGTTCAAATGGAAGAAATAACATATATACAAACAGGAAAGCTTTTACCAAACCCATACCAACCCCGACGAAAATTTGAAAGTGACGAAATGCTTTCTCTTGCAGATTCAATTAAGGAGAATGGAATTCTTCAACCTTTGTTAATCAGAAGAATTAACAATTCCGACTATTTTGAGGTTGTTGCAGGAGAAAGAAGGCTCAGAGCGGCAATTCTTGCCAATATGGACAAGGTCCCCTGTATTGAAATGGATATAGGATATGAACAAAGCGCGGTTTTTTCAATTCTTGAGAATGTTCAGAGAAGCGATTTGAGCTTTTTTGAGGAAGCGGCAGCCATAGGACAGCTTGTTAACCATTTCGGCATGACGCAATCAGAAGTTGCCAAAAGACTTTCAAAAAGCCAGAGCGCGCTTTCAAACAAGCTCAGATTATTAAATCTGCCGGTTGATGTTCGTTATTTTATTGAAAAAGAAGATTTAACGGAACGCCACGCCAGAGCATTGCTTAAACTTGAAAAAGAAAAGGACATCTGGAGCGTTTTGAACGTTATTAAGGAAAGAAAGCTAAATGTTGAGCAGACTGAGAGCTACATAGACAGAATGCTTAACAAGCAGCCAAAGAAACGCAAAAACGAACAAAAGGTGTTTAAAGACATCAGAATATTTGTTAACACAGTTAACAGAGCAATAGAAACTATGAAGGCGTCGGGAATAAACGCAATATCGGACAAGAAGGAAACGGACGAATACATTGAATTCAGCGTCAGGATACCAAAAAACAGCAAACAAGACAATATAATTAAGTTAAATCAGGCAAAACAGGCTTAAAACGGGAAACCGTTTTAAACATATTCTCCTCTTTTCATCACGCGGAGCGGACAGGCACAACCTGTCCGCTTTGCATTTATGTGCAATGTTTCACGTGAAACTCGTCAAAGCATATTAGGGGATTGAAGCGTTTTGCAGGCAAAATACTAATAATCCCTTCATATGTTTTTCCTCTCAATCGAAAATTTCGGCAGAGCCTGCTTTTTCGATTGCAATTCAGTTTCACGTGAAACATTTATATTTTGCCTTGATAATATGCAATAATTAGTGTATAATATAAAAAATTAACTAAGAGGTGAGCAAATGGGAAAAACAGTTGCTGTTTTTAATCAAAAAGGCGGAGTCGGAAAAACCACCACCTGTGTTAATATGGCGGCGGCACTCGGAGCGAAGGGCAAAAAAACCCTTCTTATTGATGTTGACCCCCAGGGAAACACAACATCCGGTGTTGGAATAGACAAAAGCGAGGTTGAGTATTCAACATATGATATGCTTGTTGACAATGTTTCCGCTCGGGCAATTATGATAGAAACAGAGTTTAAAAACCTCTTTATACTGCCTTCAAACATAAATCTTGCAGGTGCTGAGCTTGAGCTTGCTCAGGCTGAGAACCGAAACCGACTGCTGAAAAAAGCAATTGCAAGCCTTGTTGTTGAGTTTGACTACATTATAATAGACTGTCCGCCAAGCCTCGGTTTGCTTTCTATTAATGCGCTTGTTGCCGCTGATACGCTCATTGTTCCCCTTCAGTGTGAATACTACGCTCTCGAAGGATTAAGTCAGCTTGTCAGCACGGTCAGAACGATAAAACAGCACTATAACGAGCATCTTGAGCTTGAGGGCGTTCTTTTTACAATGTATGACAGCAGATTAAAGCTGACCGGACAGGTTATAGACGAGGTAAACAAATACTTCCCGAACAAAACATATAAAACAATGATTCCGAGAAGCGTTAAGCTTGCAGAGGCGCCGAGCTTCGGAGAACCTATAATATATTACGAAAAGTATTCAAAGCCTGCGTTTGCATATAAGAAATTCGTTGAAGAATTTATGAAGAGAGACAGGTAAGTTCAGCGCTTTCGGAAAGGAGAATAATTATGGCAAAAAAACAATCAGGTCTCGGAAAAGGGCTTGACGCGCTGCTGCTTGAAAACAGTGTTTCAGAAGAACTATCTTCATCAACCCTTCCGATTAACGAGATAACCCCAAACAAGGAGCAGCCCCGAAAAACCTTTGATGAAGCGGCTTTAAACGAGCTTGCCGATTCGATTTCACAGCACGGCGTTTTGCAACCGCTGCTTGTTCGCCCCCTTCCCGGAGGAGGTTATCAGCTTGTTGCAGGCGAGCGCCGTTGGAGAGCTTCAAGAATTGCAGGACTAAAAGAAGTTCCCGTTATTATAAAAGAGCTTTCAGACACCGAGGCAATGCAGCTTGCAATTATTGAAAACCTGCAGAGAGAGGACCTAAACCCGATTGAAGAGGCGGAGGGACTGCAGGCTCTTATTGATAAATGCGGCTTTAATCAGGAGGAGGCTGCGGCGTCCGTTGGCAAGTCAAGACCGGCAATAACTAACGCATTAAGACTTCTAAAGCTTCCCTTGGAGGTCAGGGATATGACGAGAAACGGCGAAATAAGCGCCGGTCATGCAAGAGCGCTTCTTGCTTTCGACAGTCCTGCGCTTATGCAGGAGGTTGCTCAGCAGATTGTTTCACGCAAACTCACTGTTCGTGAGGTTGAAAGAATGGCTCAGAAACCTGCAAAAACACGCCAAAAAACCGCAAAAAAACGCGACCCCTTATATGATGAGGTTGAGCTTTCTTTAACCGAGGTTCTCGGAAGAAAGGTTAAGGTCATCAACTCTCGTTCAAAGGGAACGCTTGAAATTGAGTTCTATTCTCTTGAGGACTTAAAAAATATAGCAAACATAATAGGAAAGGAATAAAAAATGCTTGATATAAAATTTGTCAGGGAAAATCCCGAAATAGTTAAGGAAAACATTAAAAAGAAATTTCAGGAGCATAAGCTTCCCCTTGTTGATGAGGTTATTGCTCTTGATGAAGAAAGAAGAGCAACTATCGCAAGAGCCGACGAGCTTCGCGCAAACAGAAACAAGGTTTCAAAAGAAATAGGCGCGCTTATGGCTCAGGGCAAGCGCGAAGAGGGAATGGCGCTCAAAGAGAAGGTAACTGCTCAGGCAAAGGAGCTTGAAGAGCTTGCAAAAAAGGAAAACGAGCTGGGCGAAAAGGTTACAAAGATAATGATGAGCATTCCCAATATTATTGACGAGAGTGTTCCGATTGGCAAGGACGACAGCGAGAATGTTGAGGTTCAGAAATACGGCGAGCCCTTCGTTCCCGATTATGAAATTCCTTATCACACCGATATTATGGAAACCTTCAACGGAATTGATATGGACGCTGCCGGCAGAGTTGCGGGAAACGGTTTCTATTATCTTATGGGCGACATAGCAAGGCTTCATAGCGCAGTTATAAGCTATGCGCGTGATTTTATGATAGACAGAGGCTTTACCTATGTTGTTCCGCCGTTTATGATTCGCTCAAACGTTGTAACCGGCGTTATGAGCTTTGAGGAAATGGATGCAATGATGTATAAGATTGAAGGCGAGGACCTTTATCTTATCGGAACAAGCGAGCATTCAATGATTGGTAAATTTATCGACACAATAACCCCCGAAGAGCAGCTTCCGCTGACTTTAACCTCATATTCACCCTGCTTCAGAAAGGAAAAGGGCGCTCACGGCATTGAGGAACGCGGCGTTTACCGTATTCATCAGTTTGAAAAACAGGAAATGGTTGTTGTCTGCAAGCCTGAGGAATCGAAATACTGGTTTGATAAGCTTTGGCAGAACACCGTTGACCTTTTCAGAAGCCTTGATATTCCCGTTCGCACTCTTGAGTGTTGCTCGGGCGACCTTGCAGATCTTAAGGTTAAATCTGTTGATGTTGAAGCGTGGTCACCCCGTCAGAAGAAGTATTTCGAGGTCGGCTCCTGCTCTAATCTGACAGACGCTCAGGCACGCAGGCTTAAAATCAGAATCAAGGGCGAAAACGGAAATTATCTTGCGCATACCCTCAACAACACCGTTGTTGCACCCCCGAGAATGCTTATCGCTTTCCTTGAAAACAACCTCAACGAGGACGGAAGCGTAAACATCCCCGAGGCACTCAGAATGTATATGGGCGGAAAGGATAAAATTATTCCGACAAAATAGTTTCAGCATTTAGTTTTTAGCAATAACAAAACCCCGAAAACAAGCGTTTTCGGGGTTTTGTATTGTTATTATTTAAGAAGCTGTGAAACGGTGTCGCCATGGCGGGTTTCATCGTTTTTAACCGATTCAATTTCAGGGAATTTATCGGCAACGGGCTTATATGTATCCGCTGCGCCGTATTCGCTTTTTGCAATTATCGGATAAAGCTTCTTTTTGCCGATAATTTTATATAAAAACGGAACAATTGTTGCAAGTGTTTTCTTTGGCTGAAGCACCTGATTGGTAAGATTTTTAAAAACAGAGGCGTGGCGACCCTCTTCCGACGCAAGCTGACGGAAGGTTTTTGCATCCTCTTCATCCCTAACAACCTCGGCGAGCCTGTTATACATAAGAACAGCGTCGAGCTCGCCCTGCTGAGCCTTCAAAAGGACTTTCATATCTTCATTTGAGACTGCCATATTCTTTCTCCTTTATAGTTTGCTTATGCTTTAATTATAGCAAAATGCGCCAAAAAGTATAGTCGAAATGTGAATTTTGAAAAATAAAATTACAAATCAAGAAAACTGACAAGCTCTTCCTTGCTCATAAGCCCGATTTTTCGTTTTATAACCCTGCCGTTTTCAAAAAGCAAAAGCGCAGGGATACTCATAATGCCAAAATCCATAACAAAATCACGGTTGCCATCGCAATCAAAAGAGTAAAAAATTACCCTGTTGTTTTCCTTTTCAACCTCTTTAAGAAGGGGCTCAAGCGCCCTGCATTCTCCGCACCATGCGGCGCTGAAATCAACTAAAACTTTCTTCTTGCTTTTTAAAACAAGCTCATCAAAATTCTCTGCAGTAATTTTTTTCATATCTCTCACCCCGATACTGTTTATTATATCACAAAAAAATAATTAAAAAAGATATTTACTTTAATTTCTTTTTAAAGTATAATCAATGCAATTTCCGATATGGAGGATGGGCATATGCAAAACAAACTTTGGTATACGAAAAAAGCCGTTAAATGGGAGGAGGCGCTTCCCGTCGGCAACGGAAGGCTCGGTGCAATGGTTTTTGGCAACCTGAAAAAAGAGAGGATTGCTCTTAACGAGGATTCGCTCTGGTCTGGCTATCCGAAGGATTTAAACAAAAAGGACGCCGCAGAATATCTTTCCGAGCTGAGAGAAGCGATTTTCAGCGGCGACCATAACAGGGCAAACAAAATTGCAAACAGGGATTTTCACGGTCACTGGAGCGAGGCGTATCTTCCTTTTGGCGATTTGATTATTGAATATAGTATGCCGGGGGCAAAGGGCTATTCAAGAGAGCTTAACCTTGAAACCGGCGTTTCAAAAACAGAAAACGACATTATTTGTCAGAGCGTTTTTGCAAGCCATCCTGCTCAGCTCATTGTTGTTAACATCAAAGCAAAAGAGAAAATATCATTTAAGCTCAGGCTTACTAGTCAGCTCAGGAACAGGTGCTATACCGAAAACGAAACTCTCTTTATGCAGGGTGACGCTCCTGAAATCTGTATGCCGCCGTATTATAACGAGGGCGTTGTTTTCGATTACGGAAGCGGAGCAATGAATTTCTGCGCTGCGCTCAGGGTTATCGGTAACGCAGAGTTTGAAAAGGACTGCGTTGTTTTCAAAGACCAAAAGGAAGCAACTCTTTTGCTTTCGCTTGCAACAAGCTTTGTTGATTTTAAGTCAATGCCGAGAGCAGACGCAAAGGCAAGAGCCGTTTCATATTTTGAAAACGCCAAGTCCTTTGACGAGCTTCTTTCAGAGCATACCAGCGACCATTCTGCGCTTTTCAACCGTGTTGAACTTGATTTGGGCAGCGAAAGAGCGGATTTGCCGACGGATAAAAGACTTAAGAATTTTCAAAAGAATGATGACGACAATAATCTTGCCGCCCTTCTTTTTCAGTACGGAAGATATTTAACAATTGCTTCCTCAAGAAAGGGAACGAAGGCGTCCAACCTGCAGGGCATTTTCAACGAGCATTTAAGAGCGCCGTGGTCATCAAGCTACACAACGAATATCAACACCGAAATGAACTACTGGTGCACCGATATATGCAACCTTTCCGAATGCTTTGAGCCGTTTTTTGAGCAGGTTAAGCATATGGCGGAAAACGGAAGGGTGACGGCTAAGGATTATTATAACTGCGGCGGCACCGTTGCCCACCACAACAGCGATATATGGGGCGCAAGCTACCCTGCGGGCGACCCTCTCGGCAAGGCTCACGCACAGAGCTACGCATACTGGCAGAGTCCGCTTCCGTGGATGCTCAATCAGGTTTTCGAGCATTACAGATATACTGAGGATGAGGCGCTCTTTGAGGAGATGAAGCCCTATTTCAAAGAGGTGCTTGATTTTTACAAGGATTACTTAGTTGAAAAAGACGGCGTAATGGTAACCTGCCCGAGCTCCTCCCCCGAAAACACCTTCATTGATAACGGCGTTAAGGGTAATTTAACCTATATGCCGACTATGGATATAGGCATTCTTGAAGAGTTTTTTGCAAACTGCAGGGAATTCGGTTTTGAAACACCGAAAATTCCGAATATTCCAATCGGAAGCGACGGAAGAATTAACGAATGGGCTAAGGAATATAAGGAAAACGAGCCGGAACACAGACATGTCAGCCATCTATACTGCGTTTATCCCTCGGCAATTGAACAGAGCGAAGAGATAAACGAAGCCGCAAGAAAGTCTCTTTATGCAAGAGGCTTCGGCGGAACGGGATGGTCGCTCGGATGGAAGGTTTGCCTTTGGGCAAGACTCAAAAACCCCGAAAACGCGATGAAGCTCATAAAAAATCAGCTCTATCCGATTTTATCTCCGCTCAGCGAGCTGCATAAGGGCGGCGGAAGCTATCCGAATATGTTTGACGCGCATCCGCCCTTCCAGATAGACGGAAATTTCGGAGTTGCAGCAGGCATTGCCGAAATGTTTAAAACAAGAACTCTTCCGAAAAACTGGAGCGGATATGTTAGGGGCATTAAGCTCTACGGCAACAAGGAGCTGAGCCTTAAATTTGAAAACGGAATAATAACCGAAGAAAAAGTTAAATAATAAAATCGCCGTTTCTTTTGAAACGGCG
>JAFUZY010000143.1 GCA_017476375.1 Eubacterium sp. | reverse complement strand
ATATATAATTAAAAATAATTCAAGCAAAAATTTACGGAGGAAAAGTTTTGAAAGTTCTTGTTATTAATTGCGGCAGCTCTTCATTGAAGTATCAGCTTATGGATATGGATGATGAATCTGTTTTATGCAAAGGCGCTATTGAAAGAATAGGTCTTAAAATCAATGGCGGCGAAGAAAATGTTATTATTAAAAAAGGCTCTGATAAGTTTACTTATGATAAAGAGCTTCTGACTCACACAGATGCGTTTAACGAGGTTAAATATATTTTATCTGAAAGTGAATACAAGGTTGTTGATTCATTTGATGAAATTGATGCAATCGGCCACAGAGTTGTTCAGGGCGGTGCGCTTTATAAGGAATCCGTTCTTGTTGACGAAAAGGTTCTTGAGGACATCAAGGCGCTTTCGCCGCTCGCACCTCTTCATAATCCTGCAAATATTCAGGGATATGAAGCCTGCCTCAATGTTGTCGGCGATAAGGTTCCTCAGGTATTTGTTTTCGATACCGCCTTTCATTCAACAATGCCGCCAAAGGCATATATGTATGCAGTTCCTTATGAATATTATGAGAAATACGGCGTTCGCCGCTACGGTTTCCACGGAACCTCTCATAAATTTGTTTCAAAAAGAGTTGCCGACAGAATGGGCAAGGATATAACCGAAATCAAAACAATAACCTGCCATCTCGGAAACGGCTCGTCACTTGCTGCTGTTGACGGTGGTAAGGTTGTTGACACATCAATGGGCTTTACCCCGCTTGACGGATTTATGATGGGAACCCGTTCGGGCGCTGTTGACCCTTCTGCAGTTACCTTCATTATGAAGAAGGAAGGCTTAACTCCCGATGAAATGGATAACATTCTTAACAAAAAATCCGGTGTTATGGGCGTTTCGGGTATTTCGTCAGACGACAGAGATATTTGCAAGGCTCAGAACGAGGGCAACGGAAGAGCAACGCTTGCTCATGAAATGCAGGCGTATGAAATTGCAAAAACCATCGGCTCATATATAACTGCAATGAACGGTGTTGACGCAATTGTATTTACGGGCGGAATCGGCGAAAACGGCTTCTGGCTTCGCTCAAGGATTTGTTCATATCTCGGCTATATGGGCGTTAAGATTGACGAAGAGCTTAATCAGAAAACCGTTAAGGGCGCCGAGGCTGAATTAACCAAGGAAACAGACCGAGTAAGAGTATTCATCCTTGCAACAGACGAGGAGCTTATGATTGCTCAGGATACAAAAAACATAGTTGAAAAACTTTAATGCACTATTCTATATAAAGAAGGAGGAGAGTTAAATGCCTGAAATCAAGTATGAAATCACAGAGCATCTTGGAGTTATTTCCGAAACTGCAAGAGGATGGACAAGAGAGGTAAATTTGATTTCGTGGAATGGTCGTGAGCCCAAAATCGACGTAAGAGATTGGTCACCTGATCATACCAAGATGAGCAAGGGCTTAACCTTTACAAAGGAAGAGCTTAACGAGCTCACCAAGATAGCTGAAAAGCTTTAATCAAAAGTTCCTTAGAGGGCAAGCCCGCCTGTTTATAACAGGCGATGTTTGCCCTTGAACTTTGTTCGTAAGAGGTAGAAAAATGGAATGGACATCATTAAATGATTTAAGAGAAAAGTATCTTTCTTTTTTCGAGAGCAAGGGTCATCTCAGATTGCCGAGTTTTTCCCTTGTTCCCAATAACGACAAGAGCCTTCTTTTGATTAACTCGGGAATGGCTCCGATGAAGAAGTATTTCACAGGCGAGGTTACCCCTCCGAGAAAGAGAGTAACAACCTGTCAGAAATGTATTAGAACGCCGGATATTGAGCAGGTTGGTAAAACCGACCGCCACGGAACATTTTTTGAAATGCTCGGTAACTTCTCATTCGGCGACTATTTTAAAAAGGAAGCAACCGCCTGGGCATGGGAATTCTGCACAGACGTTCTTGATATGCCTGTTGATAAGCTTTATGTCACAATTTATGAAAACGACGATGAAGCTTTTGAAATATGGACTAAGCAAAACGGCGTTGACCCTTCGCACATTGTTCGTCTCGGCAAGGAGGATAATTTCTGGGAGCATGGCTCAGGACCTTGCGGACCTTGCAGCGAGATTTATTTCGACCGCGGTGAAAAATACGGCTGCGGCAAGCCCGACTGCGCGCCCGGCTGCGAGTGTGACAGGTTTACTGAATTCTGGAACAATGTTTTCACCCAGTTTGATAACGACGGAAATAATAACTACACTCCGCTTGATCATCCCAATATTGATACGGGAATGGGTCTTGAAAGACTTGCTTGCATAATGCAGGGCGTAGACAACATTTTCGAGGTTGACACCGTTCAGAACATAATGAAAAAAATCTCCGATATTTCAGGAGTAAAATATCACTCAGACAGCAAAACGGATGTTTCGCTTCGCGTTATAACCGACCATATCCGTTCGTCAACCTTTATGATAGGCGACGGTGTTATTCCTTCAAATAACGGCAGGGGCTATGTTCTTCGCCGATTAATAAGAAGAGCCTGCCGCCACGGAAGGCTTCTCGGTGTAAACGAACCCTTCTTATATAAGGTTGTGGACACTGTTGTTGGCGAAAACAAAACCGCATATCCCGAGCTGTCAGAAAAGATTGAGTTTATCAGAAAAGTTATTCTCTCGGAAGAGGAATCCTTCGGCAAAACAATTGACGCAGGTCTTGAGCTTCTTGACGAATATATCAAAAACACAAGCTCAGCTGTTTTCAGCGGCGAGGATGCCTTCAAACTCAACGACACATACGGCTTTCCTCTTGATTTAACTAAGGATATTCTTGAAGAAAAGGGAATGACCGTTGACGAGGAAAAATTCAACGAGCTTCTCGACAATCAGAAAAAAACAGCCCGTGCGGCAAGAAAAGACGCCGGTGCTGACGCATGGAAATCCTCGAATGTTAAAATTGAGGCTGATGCAACCGAATTTGTCGGCTACACAGATTTTTGTGCAGATTCAAAGATTCTTGCAATAATTAATTCCGACGGCGAGCAGGTTGATATGCTCGGAGCAGGCGAGAGGGGAATCATTGTTCTTGATAAAACACCTTTCTACGCTCTTTCGGGCGGTCAGGTCGGAGATTCGGGCTGTATTGTGAATGACGGCGGAAAATTTGCCGTTGACGACACGGTTAAGAATGCCGACGGAATACATCTCCACAGCGGCGAGGTTAAAGACGGCGTTGTTTCGGCAGGCGATAAAGTTAAGGCTGAAATTGATTCTTCAAGAAGACGCTCAATTATGAGAAACCACACTGCAGCTCACCTTCTTCAGCATGAGCTGAGAAAACTGCTTGGCAGCCATGTTGAGCAGGCAGGTCAGCTTGTTGACGAGAGCGTTGTTCGTTTCGATTTCACTCATTTCAACGCTCTTTCAAAAGAAGAGCTTGAAGAGGTTGAAAAGAATGTAAACGAGGTTATTATGTCCGCTCTTCCTGTAACAATGCAGGAAATGCCGATAGAAGAAGCTAAGAAAATGGGAGCAATGATGCTCTTCGGCGAAAAATACGGCGATGTTGTGCGCGTTGTAACAGCCGGCGATTCAATCGAATTCTGCGGCGGAACCCATGTTTCAAACAGTTGTGAGCTCGGAATGTTTAAAATAGTCAGCGAAGCTTCCGTTGCAAGCGGCGTGAGAAGAATAACTGCCGTAACAGGAACAAACGCATATAAGCTCTTCAGCGAAAACACCGAAACATTAAAAGAGCTTGCCTTCAAGCTCAAAGGTGCGGAAAACGAGATTGAAAACAAGGTTGATTCTCTTCTTAATGAGAACAAGGAGCTTTCCAAAAAGGTTAGCGCCCTTGAAGCTGAGATAACAAAGCTTAAGAGCGCCGATATGTTCTCAACACCAAAAACAGTCGGCTCGCTTGAAGTGTTTACCGCAAGAATAGACGGCGCAACGCCCGACGCCCTTCGTTCAATGGGCGATGAGCTTAAGGCTTCAAACGACAATGCTGTTGCAATTATCGCTTCGTCAAACGGAGAAAAGGCAACTATCCTTGCCGTTTGCGGTAAAAACGCAATTGCAGCAGGAGTTAAGGCGGGCGACGTCGTTCGCGAGGTTGCGAAATTAGCAGGAGGCTCAGGCGGCGGAAGACCCGACAGTGCTATGGCAGGAGCTAAGGATGTTTCAAAACTTGACGAGGCAATTTCAAAAACTGCCGAAGTAGTTAAGAGTATTTTAGGTTAGGAGAAAAACTATGTGTGTTTTTTGCGAGATAATAAACGGAAATATTCCAAGCACGAAGGTTTATGAGGATGATATGATGGTTGCATTTAAAGACCTCAATCCCGTTGCTCCCGTTCATATCCTTGCAGTTCCGAAAGAGCATATTGAAAGTGCAAATGATATTAACGCTTCAAACAGCAAATATGTTGCCCACATTTTTGAAAAGCTCGGCGAAATTGCAAAGGAGCAGGGAATAACCTCCTACCGTATTATCAATAACTGCGGAGCAGATGCAGGTCAGAGCGTTATGCACCTTCATTTCCACCTTATCGGCGGAACCGCTTTAGGGGAAAAATTAATTTGAGGAGAAAAAACTATGATTATTAACGGAATGGAAAGAAAAGACAACGAATTCTATGAGCTTCATATTGCAGGATTAACAAGGTATCTTCAGAAATTTTCTGTTTCAGATAATCTTGATATTGCCGCTTTCATTCTTTTTGGCGATGTTGAGCTTGCCGAGTGCTGCGCAAGGGAATTGCTCAAAAAGGTGCCCGATTTTGATTATATTGTTACTCCCGAGGCAAAATCAATTCCTCTTGCATATGAAATGAGCAAGCAGAGCGGCAAGAAATACATTGTTGCAAGAAAAGGCGTTAAGGTTTATATGGATAATCCCGTTAAGGTCAGCGTTCGTTCAATAACAACCCAGAAGGAGCAGACGCTCTATCTCGGACACGAGGACGGCGATTTGCTCACAGGTAAAAGAGTTCTTATTGTTGACGACGTTATTTCAACAGGCGAAAGCCTTAAGGCAGTTCAGGAGCTTGTTGAGAAGTTTGGCGGAAACATTGTTGCAATGTGCGCTCCTCTTGCAGAGGGCGACAGCGCCTCAAGAGAAGATATAGTTTTTCTTGAAAAGCTTCCGCTCTTCTTTAAATAAAACAAAATAAATGCCGACTCTTTGGAGTCGGCATTTTTTTGTTTGTTAGTAAAAGGCGTTAGCCTTGTTCGCGTTCTTTTAAAAGGTCGGTAATGCATTTGCCGACTTTTCTTTTATCCTCATTTGTAAGCCTTCTAATCTGCATAACGAGCTGCTTTTCGTAATTATCAAGGTCTGTTATCTTGCTTTCGCCGTAGAATGACTTGTTATACTCGTTAGGGCTTTCAACCTTCATCACGGTATTTTTTTCCTCAAGTCCGCAAATGCGATTGATTGAAACCTTATAAATCTTTGCGATTTCATAAAGCATTGAAATGCTTGGCGTTGACCTTTCGTTTTCCCAATTTCTGTATGAAGCCGGGTCAACACCGAGAATCTCGGAGACATTCTTCTGTTTTAAATCGTATAGTTCGCGCAGCTCTTTGAGGCTGTTTGCGATACTTTTTCTAATTTCACTGTTTGTGTAATCCAAGTTCAGTCCTCTTTTCGACTTAATTCTCTTAAATTATACACATAATGATAAATAATATCAAGTGAAATAATCAGATTTGACAAAGATATTACAAAATGTTATCATTAATATAATAAATATTACAAGTTGTTTATCAGTTAATTAGTATTGAAGGTAATTCTATGTTTAAGAAAACAGTATCTTTAATAATGTGTTTGATAATAACGGCTGGCGCTTTTGCTCTGCCTGTTAACGTATTTGCAAAATCATATAAGCAGCAGCTCATTGATAAAGGTTTTCCCGAAAGCTATGTTGACGAGCTTGTTGCCCTTCATAATAAATATCCGAACTGGACCTTCAAGCCTTTTGAAACCGAGCTTGACTGGCAAGATGCCGTTGACGGCGAGCGTTCTCCTGCTTCAAAGCAGATATACAATGGCAGCACGGCATCCGAAACCGTTGTGAAATACTATATGGACCCAAGAAACTGGCTGAACGAAACCTCAATCTATCAGTTTGAATCGGTTAAATATAGCTCTTCGCAGAACAAGAGCGGAGTTGAGGCAATCATTGCTTCAACCTGGATGAAAAATTCGGATATAACCTATAATTCAACCGAATCAAAAAAGGTAACCTACAAGAATTCAAATGGCAAAACGGTTAAATATTCAACAGCGATACTTGATGCAGCTGAAAACAGCGGGCTCAGTTCATATTATTTAGCGTCAAAGATAGTTAAAGAGGTTGGTTCAAAGGAGCCGACAGCGGGCGGAACCTGCGGAACAAGAATTCCTTTTACGGGAATATATAATTATTACAGTATCGGTGCGTATTCCGGCGCTATGGACGGTTTGCAGTGGGCTTCCGGCTTTTTGAAGGCAAAAAAAGCAACCGTTATGTATCCTGAATACGACAGTGAAAAGAAAACCGTAAAAGGTAAGGCCTCCGCAGTTGCCTCGGGAAAGTATATGAGTTATATTTCGTCCGCAGGTAACTATTATAAGGTTAAGCTATATAATGAAACCTCCTCTGGATATACGAAGGACGGCGCAATAGGATATGTTCTTAAAGAGGACTGCAACACAAAGTATTTCACCTACGGCAGACCGTGGACAAATCCATATAAATCTATTTATAACGGCGCTCTTTATATTGCAAACGGATACCTGAAATATCAGTATACGGGTTATCTTCAAAAATTCAATGTCAACAAAGATTCTCCGTCGCTCTATGCCCACGAATATATGACCAATGTTGACGGCGCGCAGGGCGAGGCGGCAATTAAATACAGAGCATATAAGAATGCAGGTATTGTTTCAGGCTCAACAACCTTCTATATTCCCGTGTTTAAGAATATGCCAAAGGAAAACTGTAAGCTAACCGATTCTTCACCAACTCCGTCAAATGATAGCAAAAACAGGGTTAAGGGCTTAACTCTTGACAGTCGCACAAAAACATCGTTGACTTATAAATGGGATAAGTTTTCGGGTGCAACAAAGTATTATGTTCATATAACGAATTTAACAAAGGGAACAACCTTTGATAAAACGGTTACAACAAACAGTGCAACGCTAAAAGGTTTAACGGCAGCCAATAACTATTCCGTTAAAGTCAGGGCGTACACCTCAAAGGGCTGGAGCGATTATTCAACGCCGAATGTTAAGCATTGCCTTCCGGAGAAAACCGAAAATCTGAAGGTTAAATCAGTTGGCGATACAAGCGTTAAGCTTAGCTGGACTGCAATGCCCGGCGCAGACGGTTACTATATTTACAGCTATGATTCTTCAAAGAAAACATATAAGAAGCTGAAAACAGTTGATGACCCAAACGCCTCTTCGGCAACTGTCGGCTCGCTCAAGAGCGCCGCAAGCCACACCCTTTGCATCAGCGCATTCATCGTTGATTCAAAAACAAAGGAGGGTGCAAAAAGCTCAAAGGTCACTGCTAAAACAAAGCTTAAGAAAGTGACGCTAAATTCTCTTAGTTCACCCTCAAAAACCAAAATAAAGGCATCCTGGAGCGCTGCAAGCGGAAATGAAACAGGATATGAAATATGGTACGCAAGGGATAAGAAATTCAAAAAGGTTGTTGCAAAGAAATTTATCACTTCAAAGAAAACAACCTCATACACAGGAAAGAATTTCACCAAGGGTGTTACATATTATATCAAGGTGAGAACATATAAAACCGTTGATAAAAAGAAGGAATACGGAGCCTTCAGCAATATTAAATCAGTTAAAAGCAAATAATTAATAAACGCCGAGGAATTAAAAACCTTGGCGTTTATTTTTATTAAACAGATTGCGCACAATCAAATTTAACAGAGGGACGGTTCTTATGTTAAATTAAATTTAACGGAGGGACGGTTCTTGTGTTAAAAAATGATAAAAAAACCCGACTCAAAAGTGAGTCGGGTTTTAACTATTCGTCGAAATACAGTCCGTCAGCGCAGCAGATGATTGAATACCCCTTGAATTTATAATATCTCTCAAGGTCCGGATAGCTTTCTTCAACGTCGCTGACAATCAGAGTTGATTTATCAATTTTTCTGACTTTATTTCCGTTGCAGCAAACGTAAACATAGTTCTCATCCGCCGAAACAAAATGGGGCTGAGAGAATGTTGAAGCGTCTTTAGAACCGATTCTTATATCAACTGCGAAATTTTCTGCATTATATTTCATAACGCAGTTCTCATCTCTGCAAACGCACCAGAACGAATCCTCATCCTCGGCAAGAGAGCAAACGGGTTTATCGTTATATGTAAGCTCTTTAATCCAAAGAAGCTCGCCGTTACTGTCAAACAAGCCTGCCTGTCCGTTGGGAAAAACAACGAAAACTGTTTTATCCGAAAGAATCATTGCACGGCACTGAATATAATCCGAAATCTTTTCCGTAATCTTCTCATATGCCGCTCCGAATTTCTTTAGCAGGTATGCTTTTTTTGTTACAACCTCTTTTTCGCCCTTAGCAAAATTGATTATGTAGTAATCAATTTTGCTCTGCATTGAATCGCTGAGAGGGTTTTTCTGAACAAAAACAAGCTTGTCATCGGAAAACTTAACAACATCAATAATCTCTTTGTTTGTTATCTTTTCCATAGCTTAATCCTCACTGTTCGTTAAATAACTGAGAGTCATAAGCGAATCCGAAAGGTGAACGCTTTCAACAAGAACCTCGGGATGCGCCATCGCAATATCATAGTTTGAAAAGTTCCAGAAACTCTTTATTCCGAGTTTGCAGAGCAAATCGGTCAGCTCCTTCATATCTTGCGAAGGAATGCAGATAATTGCGCACTCCGGCGAGTTATCAATACAGAAATTTTCAAGATAATTGATATGTCTGACGGGGATGCCTTTAATAACCTTGCCCGAAATGGCTTCGTTTTTATCAAAAATTCCGATAAGCCTGAAACCGCGGTCGCCCATTAAAACCTTTGCGGCAACTGCTTTTCCGAGGTTTCCTGCGCCGATGAGAATAGCCTTTGTTTCGCTGTTTATGCAAAGAATTTCGCCAATCTGGTTATAAAGCTCGGGAACATTGTAGCCGTATCCCTGCTGACCGAAACCGCCGAAGCAGTTGAAATCATGGCGAATCTGCGACGCAGTTAAGCCCATTCTTTCGGCAAGCTCTTTTGAGCTAATGCGAACAATGCCGTTGTTTTTTAAGTTTTCAAGAAATCTGTAATAGCGGGGAAGTCTTTTTATAACGGAAATGGATATTTCATTTTTCTCCATAATCATCACCCTTAATTATTTTGTAATCTTAGTAATTGTTTCCATAACATAATTTCCGAATTCTTCGCAGGTGCAGCCTGTATCTCTGCCTGTTATAACAAGCTTCTTCTCCTCAAACATACAGATGTCGAGCGCTCTTTCAAGTGCGTTTGCTTCCTTTTGGTAGCCAATGTGGGAAAGAAGCATAACGGTTGCACGAAGCATTGAGCAAGGGTCTGCGTACTGACCTCTGCCCTCGCTTATCATTCTCGGCGCAGAGCCGTGGATTGCCTCGAACATTGCATATTTCTTGCCTATGTTTGCAGAGCCGGCAGTTCCTACGCCGCCCTGAAATTCAGCAGCTTCATCAGTGATAATGTCTCCGTAGAGATTAGGAAGAACAAAAACCTTGAAATCGCGTCTTCTTGCAGGGTCGATAAGCTTTGCGGTTGTTATGTCAACATACCAGTCGTCAGTTGTTATTTCGGGATATTCCTTGCCAATGCTCTTAGCGATGTTAAGGAATTTTCCGTCGGTTGTTTTAATGATGTTTGCTTTTGTTATGATTGAAACCTTGCCTTTGTTGTTTTTCTTTGCATAATCGTATGCAAGCTTGGCAATTCTTTCGCAGCCCTCCTGAGTTGCAACAGTGAAGTCAACTGCAAGGTCGTCTGTAATATTAACGCCGTGAGAGCCAACTGCATATCCGCCTTCGGTATTCTCGCGGAAGAAGGTCCAGTCGATGCCTTCCTCGGGAACCTTAACGGGGCGCATATTAGCAAAAAGGTCAAGCTCTTTTCTCATTGCAACATTTGCACTTTCAACATTCGGCCACGGGTCGCCCTGACGGGGAGTTGTAGTTGGGCCCTTAAGAATAACATCGCATTTTTTAAGCTCTTCAAGAACATCGGCGGGAATTGCCTTTCCGACTGCAGCACGGTTCTCAATTGTGAGCCCGTCAATGACTCTAAACTCGATTTTGCCGCTTTCAACCTTGTCCTTTAAAAGAAATTCAATAACTCTCTGGCTTTCCTTGGTTATGATGGGACCAATGCCGTCACCGCCGCAGATGCCGATAACTATTTTATCGAGAGCATCAAAATCCTTGAATTCTTTATCCTCTTTAATTCTCTTTGCTCTTTCAAGCTGCGTTTCCATAAGTGAACGGAATTTAGCAACAGCTTCATCTATTGCCTTGTTTTCAATATCAGTCATAGTTAATACTCCTAATTTATCTTTTATTGTTCGAGCATAGCGAGTAACCGACAACTCGGAACTCGGTGCTCGGAACTCGCATCTTATTTATTCATTTCTCTTGTGTAGTCAAGAAGTCCGCCGCAGAGCAGCATTGCTCTCTGTCTTGCAGAAAGATGTGAAGAATCAAGTTGATATTCTTCATTCTTAGTCTTATTCTTCAAAACTACCTGCTTGTTATTTTCAATGCAATCTCTGATGTTTGCAAGCTCAAGCTCATCGCCCTGTGAAATCTTATCGTAATCCTCTTCATTCTTGAAGGTGAATGGAAGTATACCTGCGTTAACAAGGTTTGCAACGTGAATTCTTGCAAAGCTCTTTGTTATAACTGCCTTAACTCCGAGATAGAGCGGAACAAGAGCCGCATGCTCTCTTGATGAGCCCTGACCGTAGTTAGCTCCGCCGATAACAAAGCCTTTTTCCTCTGCCTTGATTCTTTCGGGAAAGGTTTCATCGCATACGCCGAAGCAGAACTGAGAAAGGTGGGGAATGTTTGAACGATAGGGAAGAATCTTTGCACCTGCAGGCATAATGTGGTCGGTTGTTATGTTATCGCCAACCTTTAAAACAGCCTTTGCAGCAATGCTTTCCGGAAGCGGTTCTGTTTTCGGGAAGGGCTTGATGTTGGGTCCCCTGAGAACCTCAACATCCTTTGCTTTCTCAGGTGTTGCAGGAGGCTCAATCATATTATCGTTAATAATGAAATGCTCGGGCATTGAGATTGAAGGAGCTTCGCCGAGCTCTCTTGGGTCAGTTAAATAACCTGTTAATGCCGATGCAGCTGCAACCTCGGGAGAAACAAGGTAAATCTGACCGTCCTTTGTGCCTGAACGGCCTTCAAAATTTCTGTTGAAGGTTCTGAGCGAAACACCGCCGCTGTTCGGACTCTGACCCATACCGATGCAGGGTCCGCAGGCTGATTCAAGAATTCTTGCACCTGCGTTAATCATATCGGAAAGTGCTCCGTTGAGAGCAAGCATATTAAGAACCTGCTTAGAACCGGGAGCAATGCAAAGTGAAACAGAGGGATTAACTGTTTTTCCTTTAAGAATTGATGCAACCTTCATCATATCAACAAAGGATGAGTTTGTGCATGAGCCGATTGCAACCTGGTCAACCTTGATTTTGCCGATTTCCTCAGTTGTTTTAACATTATCGGGCATATGGGGGCATGCAGCCATCGGGGTAAGCGAGCATAAATCAATGTCAATAACCTCATCATATTCAGCGTCGGGGTCTGAAACAAGTTCAGTCCAGTCGTTTTCTCTGCCCTGTGCTTTGAGGAAAGCAAGAGTTATTTCATCGGACGGGAAGATAGATGTTGTTGCGCCGAGTTCAGCGCCCATATTGGTTATCGTTGCTCTCTCGGGAACAGAGAGGGTTTTAACGCCTTCGCCTGCGTATTCAACAATTTTTCCAACGCCGCCCTTAACGCTCATTATGCGAAGAACATCAAGGATAACATCCTTTGCCGAAACCCAGGGCTTAAGATAGCCCGTCAGGTTGATTTTTGTCATTTTCGGCATTGGAATATAATAAGTTCCGCCGCCCATTGCAACTGCAACGTCAAGTCCGCCGGCGCCCATTGCAAGCATTCCGATACCGCCGCAGGTTGGAGTATGGCTGTCTGAGCCGATTAAGGTTTTTCCTGGAATACCGAATCTCTCAAGGTGAACCTGATGGCAGATTCCGTTACCCGGGCGTGAAAAATATATTCCGTGTTTTTTTGTTACTGTTTGAATGAATCTGTGGTCATCGGCGTTTTCAAAGCCTGTCTGAAGAGTGTTGTGGTCAATATAAGCAACCGAACGCTCGGTTTTAACTCTGTCAACACCCATAGCCTCAAATTCGAGATATGCCATTGTGCCTGTTGCATCCTGAGTCAGGGTTTGGTCAATGCGAAGTCCTATTTCGCTTCCGACCTTCATTTCGCCCTCAACAAGATGCGATTTGATTATTTTTTGTGCAATAGTAAGTCCCATACTGTACCTCCTACTTGTTCAATTTTTTAACAAAGTTATTATATTATAATAATAACTTTGTGTCAATGATAAATTGTGTTTTGCAAGAGCGAAACACAATTTAATTGAAAATGAAAAATTCAGTGTGGGCGCTGCCCACACCCGATTATGCTATCGGTGAATGACAACAACTAAAAAAACTATTCTGCAGCTTGCAGAATAGTTTTTTAGTTAATATGGTATTCAATATATTTTTTAAAGTCATCCTCAGAAAATCTCTTTGTAAAGCCGTTGCAAAAATCAAATCCCTTAATCTTTAAGCTCATTTTCGCAAAAGGTGATGCATCAGTTTTTGATGTATCAATTTTAAGATAATATTTTCCCTCAAATATTTTATAACCCTTGATTGCCTCCCAGGGAATACATTTTATTCTTCCGAAGAAAACAAATGCAAATAAAATTCCGAGCGTCGAGCTGTTTTCAATGCCTTTTTCTGTTATTGAAAATGCTTGCCGTTTTCTTATTATTAAATGCAAAAGCATTGCAATTGCAGTATAAATATATAATGAGCCGAAGAAATATACTATAATTCCAACTAAAATTCTGAAAACGAGCGGCATGGGCTCTCCGTCCATAGTTATCTTGTTGCCTGCGAGCATAACCATAACCTTAATAATCGGATAAATAAATGCTAAGAATATGCAATTGAAGGCAATATATCTGCCATTTAGTTTGTATTCAGACATAGTATTCGTCCTTTCCAAGAAGCCATTTTTTCGGGTTTTCATCAATGTATTGCAAATGGTTTATATAATCCTCATCGTTGCGAATTATATGGTCGTAATATGATTTTTGCCAAATTGAAAAGCCGATTTCCTTTGAAACAAAACGTTTCAGGCTACCGATAACCGTAGGGGCGGATACCATCCGCCCGATGTTTTTGTTATTGTTTATGCGTATCATTAAATGAATATGATTTGGCATAATAACATACCTGTCAACGATAATCGTGTCATAATGGCTTTCTATAGAGTTTATTGCATTGTCAACGATAACACCGTATTTTGTAAGCCTCGGGCGGATGGTATCCGCCCCTACATTATTCGTTTTATTCTCTGATATTTTTGACAATATGCATTCCATATCCTTAACGCAAATTGTTATGAAATATGCGCCGTTTTGGGAATAATCGTAATTCTTTAGTCTGTTATCTTTTCTGTTCATAATCAGTATTCAACGCTCAGGTTTTCTTCTGCTTCTGCGACTTTCAACATAATTGCACATTCAATTCTCTTTTTATGCAGTTCACAGCCGAAATCATAAACGCCGTTAACGCTGCCCGTTGTGTGGTATGCGTTTGCAGCGCAGCCTCCGGAGCAATAGAGCTTTGCAAAGCAATCCTTGCATTCCTTATGCGAATAAACGTTGCAGGATTTGAATTGCTCCAAAACCTCGGGGTTAGTCACTCCTTCAAATATTGTTCCGAGCTTGAATTTTTCATCGCCAACGAACTGGTGGCAGGGATATAGTTCACCGCTCGGAGTTACTGCCATATATTCAGTGCCTACTCCGCAGCCGCTTACTCTTTTAACAATACAGGGTCCGCCGTCCAAATCAATCATATAGTGATAGAAGGTGAAGCCGTTTCCTTTTCTGTATCTTTTGAGCATTTCATTTGCGAGGATTTCGTATTGCTCTTTGAGAATAGGCAAGTCCTCCTGTTTTAGTGCATACGGCTCGTCGGGTGAGCAAACAACGGGCTCAACCGAAAGCTCCTTAAATCCGAGGTCTGCCATATGGATTAAATCCTTTGAAAAATCCGTGTTGAAATGGGTGTATGTACCCCTCATATAATAATCCTTCTGATTTCGGGAATCGGCAAATCTTTTGAATTTATCAACTATTAAATCATATGAGCCCTTGCCGTTCGGGGCTTTTCTGAGATTATCGTGAATTTCTTTTCTGCCGTCGAGAGATAAAACAACATTGCCCATCTCCTTGTTGCAGAAATCAATAACCTCATCATCAACCAAAACGCCGTTTGTTGTTAAGGTAAAACGAAAATTCTTGTTATATTTCTTTTCAAGCTCTCTGCCGTATTTAACAAGCTTCTTGCAGACCTCCCAGTTTAAAAGAGGCTCGCCGCCAAAGAAATCAACCTCAAGGTTTTTTCTTGTGCCGCTGTTTTCAACAAGAAAATCAAGAGCCTTTTTGCCGACCTCAAGGCTCATCAAGCCCTTGTCGCTTCCGCCGTATTCACCCTTACCTGCAAAGCAGTATTCGCAGTTGAGGTTACAGCCGTGGGCAACGTGAAGGCAGATTGCCTTGATAACGCCCTGACGCTGTTTAAACTCAGACGCAAGAGGCTCGAAGGTATCCTCTGCAAAAAGTCTGCCCTCTTTTTTAAGCTCTTCAATATCCGAAAAGCAGTCGTTTATATCCTCTTTTGTAACATCCTCTCGGCCTTTATACTTATTAAGAATAAAAGAAGTTATTTCCTCTTTCGTTTTTTCTTCAAACATATTGATAATATCAAAAGCAACCTCATCAACGGAGTGAACGCATCCGCTGTTTTGGTCGATTATGATATTATATCCGTTCATTTTGTATGAATGTATCATTATATCTCCTTAGTCGATAATATAGAAAAACGGCGGTTAAACCGCCGTAAATCCGGATAAATTATCTGTCTTTGTGCTCACATTTCTGGTTTGCAACTGAGCATGAAGTTTTGCTTGCTGACTGGCAGGATGTCTGGCACTCGCCGCAGCCGCCCTTCTTAGCTGACTCGCAAAGATTCTTTGAGCTTAAAGTATTTATTCTTTTCATTGGAATCACTCCTTTTTTTATTTCTTTAGTATTATAAATAATTACTCGGCTTTTGTCAATATCTTATCGGGGAATAAAGAGCTGTCTGAAATGATATTAACGCCGCTTTCGGCTATTTCGCAGATATAATCAAGGATTTCCCTTGTTATCGTTTCGTTTGGAACAATAAGCGGAATATCGGGCGGATATGCAAAAACAAATTCATTTGCAACTTTGTCGTCTGAGTTTTTAAACTCAGTTTGCTCCACGCTTTTAACAATGCTTATTGTCTGAACAGCGGCAGGGCAGGGCGGTTTTTTAAACGGAATTGCCTCAGCCTTTTCAACCTCGCTGTTTGCGTCGTCAATTGTTAAAAGGGCAATAGCAAGTTTTCGCAGCGCCTCTTCATCATCGGCAACCGAGCTCATTAAGATAACATAGTTTTTGCTGTATGCTTCAACTTCGATATTGAAATCCTCTCTGAGCATTTCGGCAAGGCGTTTGCCCGATAGCGTTGAAGAAGCAGTTGAAACAATTATCTTGCTTTTATCGTCGGTTTTTCTTATTTTCAGCTTTTCAAGTGACTGAGAGTGAAGGGAAGAGAGCCTATCATAGTAATCATCGAAATCGCTTTCGCTCCCTTCAATATAATCAAGACATTTTTCAACCGAGCTCATTAAAACATAACTCGGTGAGCTTGTTTCAAATATATCAAGAAAAAGCTTTACTCTGTTTTCGTATTCTTTATTAAAAACATTTAAAACCGCTGTCTGAGTGAGAGCCGGCAGAGTTTTGTGAAGGCTTGAAACAACAATATCGCCCTTGGGGTATTTCGGAAATTTACCTATTCCGAAATGCGCTCCGTGCGCCGCGTCAATAATCAGCGGAAGGGATGAGTTAATTTCCGAAACATAGCCCTCATATGTCGGCGAGGTTATAACAAGTGCTTTTGCATCGGGATTATTCTTTATTGCTTCATCAATGGTTTCTTGTGAAAGGCTTTTATAAAATCCGTTTTCCCCGTCAAATTCAGGCTCAATATAAATTACCCTGAGTTTTCTGAGCATACAGGCGTTATAAACGCTTTTGTGGCAGTTTCTTGCAACAATAACCTTGTCGCCTTCGTCGCAGAGAGCAAAGACTGCCGAAAGAATACCAACGGTTGAGCCGTTTACCAGCATAAAGGCTTTTTTGCTTTTATAAACATTTGCAAGTCGGTTTTCAATATCAAGAAGAACTCCGCCTGCATCGTGGAGATTATCAAAATCATATATCTCGGTTATGTCGATTTCGCTTCCCGTTATGCCGAATTTTTTGTTTCGTTTATGCCCCGGCATATGAAAGGGATATGAGCAAAGATTATTAAGTTTATCGTTTAAATTCAAAGTCATCACTCCCCGTGTCTAAGATATTTTAACACATTGAAATAGTTTAATCAATGTGTTATATTATTGAAAAGAGGTGATTGTTATATGAAAATGATTTCGTGGAATGTTAACGGGCTTCGCGCCTGCTTAACAAAAGGTTTTAACGATTTCTTCAATGATATTGACGCTGATATATTCTGCCTTCAGGAAACCAAGCTGAACGACGGTCCTGCTGTTTTCTCTCCCGATGGATATTATGCATATTGGAACTATGCCGAAAAGAAGGGGTATTCGGGAACTGCGATTTTCACCAAAAAAGAGCCAATCTCCGTAACCTACGGAATGGGAATTGAGGAACACGATAAAGAGGGAAGAGTCATAACCCTTGAATTTGAGGACTTTTATTTCATAACGGTTTATGTTCCCAATTCTAAAAGGGAACTTCTCAGACTTGATTACAGAATGGTCTGGGAGGATGATTTCCTTGCATATATCAAAGCGCTTGACGAAAAGAAGCCTGTTATCTATTGCGGCGACCTAAATGTTGCCCATAAGGAAATAGACCTTAAAAACCCGAAAACAAATCATTTTAACGCAGGCTTTACCGATCAGGAAAGAGAAAAAATGAGCAATGTTTTAAACAGCGGTTTTACCGATACATTCAGATTTTTCTATCCGGATAAGGAAAGCATCTATTCCTGGTGGTCATATATGTTTAAATCCCGCGAAAAGAACGCAGGATGGAGAATTGATTATTTCATTGTTTCAAGCTCCATTAATGATAAACTCATTGATGCTAAAATACATACGGATATAATGGGCTCTGACCACTGCCCCATAGAGCTTGATGTCGAGCTCTAATTATGAATGATGAATGATGAATTGAGGGTGCTGCGCACGGCTGTTAATAATTGTCTGAGCGCAGCGAGTAACAAACATTATTCATTTTTAAGTTTTAAGTTTTCAGTATTCATTAAAAAAACTCCCGACAATTTTTGTCGGGAGTTTTTTGTTAGAAATTGATTATTCCGTTTCCTGAGTTAACCATTAAGAAGGCTGATGCAAAAACAAGGGAAACGATTGTCATAAGCTTAATAAGAATGTTAATTGAAGGACCTGATGTATCCTTGAACGGATCGCCAACCGTGTCGCCGACAACGGCTGCCTTGTGGGCTTCGCTGCCTTTTCCGCCATCCTTAAGGCTTTCTATGTATTTCTTGGCATTGTCCCACGCACCGCCTGAGTTAGCCATAAAGATTGCCATCATAACGCCTGAAACAAGCGAGCCTGCAAGAAGTCCGCCAAGGCTTTCAACGCCGAGGAAGAAACCAACAAGAATCGGGGTGACGATTGCCATAATTCCGGGAAGAATCATTTCGTGGAGAGCGGCTCTTGTTGAAATAGCAACGCACTTTTCGTAATCGGGCTTTTCTGTTCCCTCAAGTATACCCGGCTTTTCTCTGAACTGAGAGCGAACCTCTTCTATCATCTTGTTTGACGCCTTGCCAACGCTGCTCATTGTGAAAGCAGAGAAGAGGAAGGGAAGCATTCCGCCGATGAATAATCCTACAACAACCTTT
>JAFUZY010000142.1 GCA_017476375.1 Eubacterium sp. | reverse complement strand
GGTTCCCAAAATTTGTTATCGGCTTGGAGCGCCGACAAATTTTGACCGTTCGGCAGTTCTTATTGCTCCCTTCTTCTCCCACTGGGAGCGGTCGCAAACAAACCACCGCCTTCGGAGGAACGTCCCCGTGTGCTGTTGAGGGAACGCCCATTTCGTTCGCCGATAATATAATCGGAGCGAAGCGACCCGAAATTCATCATTCATAATTCATAATTCATCATTCGCGAAGCGCCTGTCCCCGTGTGCTGTAAAGGGAACGACCTTCAATTTGTTCGCCGATAATTAAAGCATATTATCTATTTTTGAAAGTTTTGGCAAATGATTAAATCCATAGAAATTCTTTGCGTTTTCAAAGAGGAATTTTGCTTTGTTTTCCTCGCTTATTTCCTTTGATTTTACAACAAAATCAAAACTCATTTTATATGTTATTTCAACCATTGTTCTCGGGTAATCGCTGCCCCACATAAGCTTATCAAACGAGCAGATTTCAGCCGCCTCGTTGATAGCCCTAATTGCCGAGGGATAGGGATAAAACTCTTTATTGAAAAGCCAGGTTATTCCGCCGCTTTCAACAAAAACATTCTTATATCTTGCAAGCTCAATCTGCTTTTGCCACTTATCCCTTGTTACCATACCGAAATGCCCGATTGCAATTTTTAAATCGGGGAACTGCTCAATGATTTCTTTCATTTCGCCAACCTGAGCGTCGCCGTCCTCAAGCTCGATGCAAACAAATTTGTTTTCACTGTTTGCCTTTTCAAAAACCTCGATATGCCTTTGAATACCGGGCGTTTTTAACTTGCAGGCGCAGATTTTTATTCCGTCAAATCCTTCAAGAGTATACGGCTCGCCGTCGTCATAAAATGCGCAGATTTTAAACCTGTCAGGATACTTAGCCTTAGCCTGTTTAAAGTAATCATTCTGATTGCCGTCCATAACCTCGCCAACAATAACAGCGCCGTTAACTCCTGCGTAATTCATATTTGCAATAAGCATTTCGGGTGAGTTTTCGCCGCTTATCATATACGGCGGCATCATCTGCTTTATCTCTCCGCCAAAATCGGAAAGACCGTTTTCAAGCGTTCTGACAGGGTTGTTGTCCCGCCTTCCCGTTTGAGTTTTCCATAAATGAGCGTGCGCATCAATAATCATATTAATAGTCCTTTTTATTACTCATTAAACTCTATCAGAAGTTTTGCAAGCGAGCCGTCGTTATTTGCAAGGGCATCGAAAGCCTGCTTTGCATCCTCGGCTTTATAAACTCCGCTAATCATTTTCAAAACATCAACTTTTCCTGATGCAACAAGGTCAATAAGCTCTTCAAAATCTTTCGTGAAGGCATTTCTGCTGCCGAAAACATTAAGTTCCTTTTTCAGAAGAATTGAATGAACGAAGGTTGTTTCCTTCTTGCCGTTGCCGATAAGAATAATATTTGCTCCGTGAGCGGCAGTTTCAATGCAGGAGAGGAAAGTTACGGGCGCTCCGCAGGCTTCAACACAAACATCAAAACCGCAGCCGTTTGTAAATTCCTTGCATTTCTCATCAAAATTATCTGTTTTGTTGTTTATAACAAGGTCGGCTCCGTATTCCTTTGCAAGCTCAAGACGGCTTTCAAGAAGGTCTGCAATTGCAACTCTTGCGCCCATTGCCTTTGCTTTAATAAGAGCAAAAAGACCAATCGGACCTGCTCCCATAATAAGAAGATTATCGCCCTTTTTAACCTCCGCTCTTGAAAGTGCGTGAGCAGAAATTGAAAACGGCTCAATAAGCGCAAGCTCTTTTGCGCTTAGGCCCTTGCCGTCAATAATTCTTTCAATCGGCATTGTTATATAATCCTGAAAACTTCCGTCACGCTGAACGCCCATTGTCTGATTATCGTGGCAGGCATTGACTATTCCCCTTTTACAGGCATAGCACTCGCCGCAGTTGAAATAGGGATTGCAGGTTATTATGTCGCCTGCCCTAAGTCCCCTGTCGTTTTCAGGAATTTCAACAATCTGTGCCGAAAACTCGTGACCGGGTATTCTCGGATATGTTGTAAAAGGCTGATTGCCCGTATACGAGGCAACATCGGCTCCGCATATTCCGCAGTAAAGCACCTTTAAAAGAGCCTCGCCTTCTTTTACCTTCGGGACTTCCTTTTCAACAATTTTAACCTCAAACGGTTCTGTTATCTGAACTGCTTTCATAATTCTCTCCTTTTGGGACAACCGGGGACAGTCCCCGGTTGTCCCTACATAATTATTCCATATATTCCTTGTTCCAAATTACCGCTGTTTTAAGCGGCGCTGCTTTTGAATAAATCTTATTGATATAAGCGTCAATGGGATTGCTGATAAATTCTTCCTTATCAATCAATTCAACAACCTCATCAAATCGGCTTTCCGAGAGGATTTCAATTGCCTCCTCCATATGTTTCTGTGTGAAATTGATTGAAGATAGAATAACGTGATTTTTAAAGCCGAACGGCATAGTATCAAAGCACACCTTCGGACCGAGCGAAAAGCTGTCATAAATACCGTTGCAGCCGAGAACGCCCTTCTCGAAAGCAATTCTGTGTTCAACCGCATTTCCGCTTGTTCCGACGAAAACGCTTGCGTTACCGCCGAAATATTCCTTGATTTTCTCTGCGATTTCATCTTCTGAAAGGTTGCCGGCGCTGAGATAATCGGCGCGAACAACCTCCTTTGCAAACTTAACCTTTTGGCTGTTTTCATCGCTTCTTGCAACGAAAAGGATTTTTGCATCCGGGTGCTTTCTTCTTATCTGATCGCCGATAAATAATCCCGTTGTTCCGAGACCGTAGATAACGGTGTTTTTAAAGGTTTCGTTTTCGGCAATTTTTCTTGCCTCAGCTTCAGAGCATTTTTCTCTCGCCATAACAACTCGGAAGTTCTGGGCGCTTCCGATGTCGCTCATTCTTTCGTGCTGAAAGATTGCGCAGGCGTACGGGTCGCTGAAAACAAGTTTTTTAGCAAGGGATACGGGAAGCTTTTTCATTCCCTCGTATTTCTTTGGAATATGAAGAAGCATATCGGGATTAAAATAGTTTTTATCGGAAAACAATCCGTCCGCGCCGTCGCATCCGTATTCAAAATATGTTTCGTCCTCGGTAAATCTTGTTGGGTCGAAGCTGTCGCCGCCCCTGATTAAAACGATGGCAAAACGGTTTTCCGACGGAACCCAAACAACGCCCTCGTGACCGTTTATAAGTCTTTTTTCTCCTTTAGGAAATTTTGAATCAAGCTCTCCCCTCTGACCCATTCGCATAAGTTCAAGGTCTGTTCCGCAGAATCCGCAAAAAACAGGAATCGCCTCAATTCCCTCTTTTGCCTCTTCGCCCCTGAGCCTTTTCCTTTTCGGATTGATTAGATTTATCTCGCCGTACCTGAGAGGTTCTTTTTCATCGTTTATAAAATAGGTTGCATTTGTTTTCATCAAAATTCCTCCTGCAATAACCTTCTTTTATTTCAGTCGCTGAGATTATATCACAGATAAATGCCCATATCAATAAAAACAGCAGGCTTTTTAAGACTTTATTAAGAATAATAATTGAACGAAAAATGTTATTCTGCTATACTGATGTTGAAGATATTATGAAAGGCGGCGGCTCAATGAGAAAAACGAATATAAAATACGCTCTTGCGGCAGTTTTGCCTGTTGCATTTGCCGTTTTATGCCACAGCGTTTCATATAATATCAGCCTTGCCTTTCCTGCAAGGATTCTGGATTTAACAAGAACCTTCATATATATGGGACTGTTTTTAGTATGGGGGTTTTCAATTAACAGGCGCGTTATCAAAAGGCAAACAAGGAGCCTTCTTACAAGTGTTTGTGCGCTTGAGGTTTTTTGGCTTACGGTTCGCGAAATAAAATTCAGGTTTATAAGCGACCCTGAAATTCTCCGCCATCTCTGGTATGCCTACTATATTCCGATTATTCTGATTCCGCTTCTTTCACTGTATATTTCAATGCTTCTCGGCAAACCCGAAAGCTATAAGCTGAGCCGAAGCACGGTTTTATTCTCTGTTCCGAGCCTCGTTCTTTTATTTCTGATTTTAACAAATGATTTCCATCAGCTCGCCTTCAGATTTCCCGAAAACGCAGCCGTTTTCAGCGAAAGAGAATACACCTACGGGATTGTTTACTATTTAACCTTTGCCTGGGTTATAATCTGCTCGCTGCTCTCCTTTATACTTATGTTTATAAAATCAAGACTGCCGAAAAACAGAAAAAGCCTTCCCCTTCCGCTCATTGTGTTTTTCGCAGCCGCCGTATATTCGGTTTTATACGGAATGAGAATTGAATTTGTTTTAAAGAATCTGGGCGATGTTGCAGTTGTTTTCTGTCTGTTTTTTACGGCGTTTTTTGAAAGCTGTATACAAAGCGGACTCATTCAGTCTAACACAAGGTATTTCAGTCTGTTTTCTGCGCTCAGCGATGTTGAGATTTTGATAACGGATAAAAACTATAATATTGAATATTCCTCAAAGCATACGAAAAAAGCAGTTGTTTCGGATATGAGGCTCGCCGAAAAAGAGCCGATAATAACAAAAGACAAAAAACGGCTTTACAATATGCCTGTTTACGGAGGACGAGCCATTTGGAGTGAGGATATTTCCGAGATTATTGGGCTTACCGAAAAGCTCAGAGACACTCAGGAGGAGCTGAGAGAGAGAAACGCTCTTCTTCAACTGGAATACGAAAAAGAAAAAGAGCATCGAACGGTTGAAGAGCAAAACAGGCTCTTTGATTTGCTTCAAAACAAGACCCAGCCCCAGCTTAACCGGATAACAAGCCTTGTTCAGGAATATAAAACAGCAAACAGCAAGGATGAAAAAAAGCAAATTCTTGCCGAAATTCTTATTTTCGGAACCTTTATAAAAAGAAACAAGGATTTTATAATTTCAATGGAATACGCCGATGAATTTCCCGAGCTTATGCTTATTTCTGCGCTCAGGGAATCCTTCAGGGCGTTGCGGCTTCTTGATATTGAAGGTTCATTTCTTGTTAACACCAACCGAGAGCTTATTTCCGGCGAAACGCTCAGCCTTGCATACGACTTCTTCGAGGATGTTATTGAGGCAGTTTTAGGAAGAGCAAATTATATTAATCTTCGCCTTTGCGAAATCAAAGGAAGACTCAGAATAAGCATTCTAACCGACTGCGAGGAGTGCGACAGTTTTCTTGATACAAAGTACCCCGAAATGATAATTGAAAACGATGAATCGCTTGAATTCATCCTTAATCTTGAAGGGGGTGAAAAGAAATGACATATTTTTCATCCCTCGGTGCAGGTGGTCAATCGGCACTTTCGGCTTTTTTGTTTATTTCACTGCTCTTTCTTCTTTCATCGGTTATATATTCAGCTGTCAACCGAAAAAAATCGTTTGTTTATATAATTGATATTCTTGTTTTCGGCGCAACTATGACCTTGCTTGCGTTTCTTTTAAGCGGAGCAAACCCGAAGAAAACAAGCCCTCCTGCAAATATGTCCCTTGTTTTCATAATCATAACAGCCGGAGCAGTTATTATTTATTCTGCTTTCAGAACCTTCTTTGAATTTAAAAGGAGCCGAAACACCATAACGCCCCGTTCTATCAGGCAGGCGCTTGATAATCTGAATACGGGCATTTGCTTTTCTGATGAAAACGGCAAAATCATTCTGATTAACCATGAAATGATAAAACTCATATCCGACAGCACCAAAAACGAGCCCCAAACTATATATGATATAGAATATGCGCTGGAAAATTCAACGCCCGTTTCAGACATTGATAATATATATAAATTCAGCGATAACTCTGTTTGGAGAGTTAAATCCTCAGAAATCAGCGACAGTAATCTCAGGGGCTACAACCAAACCTATGCACAGAATATTTCGGATTTATATGCGGTTAATTCAAAAATAAGCAGTGAAAATGAAGAGCTGAGAAAAACGAACGAGAAAACTCAAAAGATGCTTGAACGCCTTGCCGACAGAATCCGGGAGGAAGAAACCCTGAAGCTCAAAATGCAGATACACAATGATATAGGAACAAGTCTTATTAAAATTTCAAAGATAATGCAGGGCGATAAAAGTGAGGATATGGAACAACAGCTTGCCCTGCTTGAAAACGCAGTGAGCTATTTTTCCCAGAACAAAGCCCTTTCATCAAACTGCCTTGACGAAATTATGCAAAAGGCTGAGGGAATGGGCGTTAGCCTTGAAATTGAAGGCGAGATTCCCGAATCATCAGATAAAAAAGATTTGGTTTTATCTGCAATAAACGAATGCTTAACCAACTGCGTTATTCACGCAAAGGGAAGCAAAGTCTTTGTTGAAATTAACGAAAATAAAAGCGAATTTTCGGTTAATATAACCAATGACGGAATTGCGCCGACGGCGCCGATAACCGAGGGCGGCGGACTTTCTTCACTCAGGAAGAAAGCCAAAAAGGCAGGCGCAAAAATGCTTGTTTTATGGGAAAGAGGATTCCAACTTTGCCTTGTTATGAAAAAGGAGAACTAAAATGATTAACACTCTTATAGTTGAGGATAACACATATATTCTCAATCATCTCAATCAGATAATTTCCTCCGACAAGGAGTTCAACGTTGTTGCATCGCTCAAAGACGCATTTGAGGCGGAAAAAATCTGCAAAAGCGGAAGGATTGACCTTGTTATTATGGATGTTCAGACCCTTCATAATCATTCGGGGCTTTCTGCCGGCGAAAGAATAAGAAAAAACAAAAAAACAAAGGTTCTCGTTGTTACATCTTTAATCGACCCCGATGTTTTGGTTAAGGCAAAAAGCGGCTCAGCTGACAGCCTTTGGTATAAAGACCATTCCGAAGAGGAGCTGATGGATGTTATAAAAAGAACGGCAAAGGGCGAAAGAATTTTTCCCGACGCATCGCCGAATGTTGAAATTAAGGAAATGTTTTCAAACGACATAACTCCAAGGCAGATTGATATTCTCCGCCGTTTTGTTAAGGGAATGACATATGATGAAATTGCAGCAGAACTCGGAATTTCAAAAAACGGCGTTCGATGGAATCTTGACCAGATAGTTGAAAAGGGCGGATTCAACAACAAACACGAGCTTCTTGCTGCAGTTATTGAAAACAAACTGATTGTCACAACGCTGATTGAAGAATGAATTATTGTCCGAGGCGAAGCCGAGTAACCAAAATTCTTCATTCTCAATTTTCAATTCTTTAAAAGTCACTGGCACTTGTGCCAGTGACTTTTTAATAATTATAATATAAACTGTTATCGTAGGAGTTTACATTTTTTAAAGGAAAGGAAGATATTTATGAAAAAAGCCTTATCACTGCTTCTTGCATTTGCTATGCTGTTCAGCGTTGTTGGTGCAGGAACCGGCATCTATGCGTTGGAAAGCGTTTCCGAGATATATCTTATAAACCCGGAAGAGAGAGATTATATTGTTTCTCCGCTTGACGGAATGCACCCCTGTTTTGAGTTGAAAAACAATTACAAAGGCGCATCTGTTGACACAGATTATAACACACGGCCCTTCGTTAACGGCGTAAGCTGGAAATGCACGGATAATTTCCAGATTCTGAGCGCTGATGACACCTTTAAGGAAGGCAAAACCTATGAACTAACGGTGCGTATGGTTGTTGACGACGGATATGTTTTCAACACCAAAGAGGGTCAGCTTAATGTTCAGGCATACATCCGCCAGGATATAGACAAAAACGGCGATTTATACACACCTGCAACTGTTGAAAGCGTTGACGGTTCGCTGGACAACGAAATCATTGTCAGCAAAACCGTTGTTTGCCCCGACATTAAGAGCATTAATGAGGTTACGCTTAATATTACGCCGCCGTCTGAAGGCGAAACACCCGATGCAAATCCGACAACCGCTTTAAATTACTACTATATTGATCCACTTGAAAGCGTTTACTTCCTCAACAACCTTATCCGTTGGGAAAACAGAACGAAGAGCTATATGATGGGTGAAAACAGCACCTTTGAGCTTGGCAACACCTACCGCGCATATGTAAGGCTCAGACCGAGCAACGGCTATGAGTTTTCGGAAGAAACAACAACGGTTAAATTTGGCTCAAAAACAGCAACAATCGAAAGCATCGCAAACAATTTCATATCGGCATATGTTGATTATACGCTGAATGAAATTGTTGAAAATGTTGATATGACGGTTGATGTTGATTACTCTGCAGGCAAGCCGGCGTTGTTCTTTGCAAATTCCGAAGAGCCCGAAAAGTATTATTCTTACGAGGATTACAATGCAGACAAGTTTATCAACGGCGTTTGCTATAAGGATGTAACAAACGGCGAATTTATGGAAAACGGCGGACTTCCGTTTTTCAAAGGTCATCAATATGCAATAACCGTTGCAGTTAATTGCAGCGAGGCTCATAAATTCGCAGGTCTTAATGTTATAAATGCTTCAATCAACGGCATTGATGCTGTTGCCTCAAGCATTTCACCATTCGGAAAGAAAAAGGAAGGCGTCTGGTTCTTCACCACAAGCCTCGGCACCTGCACAAAAGATATAAACGCTTGCAATATCGTTGTTTCAACAAGAGCAACCTACACCTATAACGGCAAAGCACAGAAGGTTGTTTTAAGCATTTTCGACGGCAGCGAAACTCTTGTTGAAGGCAATGACTATGAAATCCTTTATATGGGCGACCATACCAACGCAGGCAAAGCAAAATATGAAATCAGCGGTCTTGGCGAATACAGCGGTTCAACCAAAATAAAGACCTTCACAATCAAGAAAAAAAGCCTTACTCCGAAGGTTAATATTTCCGCTGCATCATATGTTTACGACGGCAAAGTTAAAAAGCCCACTGTTAAGGTTTACGACGGTTCAAAGCTTCTTAAAAACAATACCGACTACACATATAAATACAGCGCATCAAGTCCGAAATCAGTTAATAAATATTCAATAACCGTTACACTTAAGGGCAACTATTCGGGAAGCAAAACAGTTAATTACAGCATTCTTCCCAAAGGAACAAGCCTTCTTAAAACCGCTGCAACAGGTAAAAACTACATTAGTCCTCAGTGGAAAAAACAAACAACTCAGACCACAGGTTACGAGATTATGTATTCAACATCGGGCGGATTCAAGAAGAATAACACAACCGTTAAGGTAACAAGCAATAAAACAACGGTTAAAAAGATAACCGGACTCAAGAAAAACACAAAGTATTACTTCAAAATCAGAACCTATAAAAAGGTTAAAAACGGAAGTAGATACACCTATATTTATTCCTCATGGTCATCGCCAAAGGAATTTAAAACAAAGAAATAATTATATAAACAGAAGCCTTGCAAATTTGATGTTTGCAAGGCTTAATTCTTTACTTATCACAATAATCGTCGCTTGCGACCCAACATTATGCACTAATAAAGTCACTGGCAGACTTTAGAGAAAGAGGCAAAATTTCGTTTTCTTGCGAGCGGGAGCTGTACAAAGGTACTGCCCCCGAGCAAAAAACGAAAAGCGCAAAAATTCCCGAGAATTCGATGTTCTCGGGAATTTTAATATTGATG
>JAFUZY010000141.1 GCA_017476375.1 Eubacterium sp. | reverse complement strand
TCTCCCACCGGGAGCGGTCGCAAACGAACCACCTCCGAACGGTGCTGAGGCAATAACGCGGTTTGCAGAGGAATGTCCCCGATTGTTTGTGGAAGCGGTTTAGTTAAATGCAAAATGCTAAGAATCCCTTCATATGTTTCTCCTCTCAAATCAAAATTTCGCTTCACTGTTTTTTGATTTGTAATATATAATCGCCGACCGCAGGTCCCGAAATTCATCATTAATCATTCATAATTCATCATTCGCGCAGCGCCTGTCCCCGTGTGTCGTTAAGGGAATGTTCTTATTCGTTCGCCATCACATTACCGTTAATCCCTTTTAACACTTCTTTGTCTATTTTCAAAATCTCTCTGTCATAGGTCATAAGTCCGTTGAGTTCATCCTCAACATCGGATACCTCCGTATAAACGGTTGCGCAAAGTCCCGTTTTAATCTGAGGTATTATAACCTTTTCAAAGAGCTTTTTATACGCTTTTGTGAGCTTTTCCTTTGATTTATAAATCCTGTATCCAAACATTTTATCCGAAAAAGTGTGATTTTCAATTTTCAAGCCGTATCCTCCGAATTCGGATAAAACATAGGGACGCTCAGATACTTTAACTCTTATCGGGGTGAAATAGATATGCTTTGAAACAACATCGCTCTTCCCCCTGTCGTGCCAGCCGGAGGCAGAATCAACAAGCCTTGTTTTGTCCCATTCCCTGAGAAGCTCATAAGCCTTGCCGCTGTCAAACTGGCCCCAGCCCTCGTTGAACGGAACCCACATCGCAATGCAGGGGCAGTTATAAAGCAAATCAACCATTTCTTTAAGCTCTTTATAGTAAAGCTTTCTTGCTTTTGCGTTTGTTCGTTTAAAGGTTTTATAGTTAGTGTCATCAAGATTGATGTTTAAAAAAGGAAGAACATTTGTTTCTGCGCCGTAGCTGCCGCCGCCGTTTATCATATCCTGCCAAACGATTATTCCGTTAACATCGCAGTAATGATACCACAAAAGAGGCTCAATTTTAATATGCTTTCTCAGCATATTAAAACCGCATTCCTTCATTGTTTTAACATCGTATTCCAGCGCCTCATAGCTTGGCGGAGTCAGGAATCCATCGGGATAGTAGCCCTGGTCAAGCAAGCCATTGTGAAAATAGGGCTTGTTATTCAGAAACAGCCTCGGTATTCCGTTATCATCAACGCCCTTTGAGAATTTTCTCATTCCGAAATAGGATTTAACCCTGTCTTTTTTATACTTGAAAACAACATCGTATAAAAACGGTTTTTCAGGGCTCCATTCTTTAAACTGAGGAAGCTTTATTGTTTTATCGGTTGTGTCGGCAATGATTTCATTTCCGTCATAAACAAGAATTTCAACGCCGCTTGCGTTTTCAAATTCAAAACTAACTTGCTCTTTATCGTAATCAGGAGTTATCCTGACGGATTTTATATACTCCAAGGGAGTTGATTCAAGCCAAACGCTCTGCCAGATTCCGCTCTGCTTTGTATACCATATTCCGCCGCGCTTCGTTTTCTGTTTGCCCCTTGAATATTCGTTTTCCTCGCATTTATCCTCGCAGATAACGCAAAGGGTGTTCTCACCGTCTTTGATAAAGCCGGTTATTTCAAACGAAAACGGAGTGTAGCCGCCGTGGTGAGAGCCTACAAAGGAATCGTTTAAATAGACCTCGGCAATCTGGTCAACCGCGCCGAAATTAATAAAAACTCTGCCCTTATTGAAATCCTCTTCAAGCTCGAAATTTCTTTGATAAATCAGGTATTCATCACTTTCAAGTGTTCTTGAAACGCCTGACAGAGGTGTTTCGGGTGAAAACGGAACGAGAATTTCATATTCAAAGCTATTCGGTATCTTCTTTTCCTTTGAAAAAGAGAGCTGCCATTTTCCGTTAAGACAGAAATAGCTCTCTCTTTTAAACTGAGGACGGGGGTATTCGCAAAGAGGAATATCTCCGATTTCTCTGCCCCATCTTGTTAAGAGCATCAGTTTTCCTCCACTACTATTTTTGAATCGATAATCTGAACATATTTGTTGCAGATTTCAAGCGCCGCTTTTTTATGCGAAACAATTATGCAGGTTTTATTGTCAAGCATCTTAAGATTTGTTAAAAAGCGTTTTTCGGTTTCTTCATCAAGCGCCGAGGTTGCCTCGTCGAGAAGAATAACAGGCGCCTTTGAAAGAAGCGAGCGTGCAATTGCAAGGCGCTGAAGCTGACCTTCCGAAAGCCCTATTCCCCTTTCGCCTATAACAGTTTCAAGTCCGTCGGGAAGCTCGGAAATAAACGCATCGGCGCAGGAAATCCTTATCGCCTCTTCTATTTCTTCATCCGTTACATCATCGTTAATAAAGGTTATGTTTTCCCGTATTGTTCCGGATAGCAGGAAATTGCCCTGAGGAACATATGAAAACATTTTTCTGGTTTTGTTATCCACTTCGATTTTTTCATCATCAAGCTCAAACTCAATATTTCCCCGACTAACCTTGAAAACGCCGAGAAGAAGCTTCAGCAGTGTGCTTTTTCCTATTCCCGAAATTCCCATTATCGCAATGAAATCGCCTTTATTAACCTTAAGCGAGGTGTTATCAAGAATAACATCCCTGTCGTAGCTGAAGGAAATATTATTGAAATTAATGCTGTTAAGTTTTTCATAGGTTTCAAGCGGATTGCTTATAACATTGTTTTCGCTCGTTTCATCGGAAAGAGAGTCAATTTCCATAAGTCTTTCAGCCGACGCAACAAGTGAAAAATACTTAGGCATAACTCCCGAAAGAGCTGCAAACGGCGACTGAATCTGATTAACAAGCTGAAGCATTGCGGTTATAGTTCCGTAGCTTACTCCGTGAAGCAGCCTGTATGCGCCAAAGGCAAGAGCGAAAACATAGCCAAGGCTGAAAACAAAGCTAATTCCTGCATTTGCTGCAATTCCGAAAAATCTTCTTTTCATTTTTGCCTTGTAGTTATCAGCCTGAAGGTCATCCGCCGTGTCGGCAATCTTCTTTTCAACGGAAAAGGATTTAACAACGAGCAAACTCGTTACCGCCTCCTGAATAAACGAACGGGTTTTGCCCTCTGTCTGCTGAACATCCTTATGAAGCCTTTTTAGTGTTTTTCTGAATACTTGGGTGCAAAGAAAAACCGCAACGCCGCCAACAAGAAAAACAACCGCAAAAATCCTGTCGATAACAACAAGATATGCAAACGCACTGATTAGCTTAACAAGAAAGAAAAGAACGCTCGGAAGAATGGTTGTAAATCCGTCGGAAATAACGGTTACATCGTTGAACATTCTGTTTTGCAGCTCACCTGTGTGGTATTTTGAAACGCTTGCATAATCCTTTTTCATAATGGTTTTGAGCATATACTGTTTCAAAAGCCATTCAATTTTAGCCTTACAGCGCTCAGAGGTGCTTCGGCTAATCAGAGTTAAAACCATTTGAAAAATAATGACTCCGAGGAACATAAGCGCATAATAAACAACTCTTTCAAAGGATTTATCAATCGTTGCAGCGTCAATAATTTTCTTTGAAAAGCCGGCAAAAACAATTGTTAAAATGCCGTGAAGTGAATTAGTCAGGATAAGAATATAGACCTTGAAGCGTTCACTTTTGCAGATTGAATAAATCCACTTCAAAGTGGATATATCGCTTTTTTTGAATTTCCTTTTTTCTTTGTTTTCCACTTATTTTCCCTTTCCGAAAAGCTTAAGTATCTTTCTCTTTATATATCCGAGCCCTCTGCGAACAAAAAACAGGGCAGGCTTAATCGGAATAATCGCAACAATCAGTTTTGAATAAAACTTATAAAGCTTTGAGTTTTCGCAGTCTACATATCTTTTGCCGTTTTTATAAAAACCGATAAGCTTTCCGCAAATCATATCATCGGTTACATATTCCCTTTTGAGAAGGTTGTCGCCCATAATAATATAGTGGTCGTTATGAACCTCGATAACCCTGTGCATAATATATTTACCGCGAGCGGTCACATAGAGGGCGACATCGTATTTTTCAAGTCTGCCCTCGGGACGAACAACTATAATATTATCCCTATGCTCGTGAAGAAGGGGCTGCATTGAAACCCCGACAGTAAGCCCCGTGTATGTCCCTGTTTTTTCAAGTATTTCTTTAATTGATGTATACTCGGTCATTTTAACTTCCCTAACATATTTAATAATATATAATTATATCATATTATTTTGGAAAAGCAAGACTAAGCCTTCGTCATCCCGATTTTGACGTAAATGGGGTCAGACCCCTTTTACGTCAAAATCTGTTGATTAACTGCTTGTGGCACAGGTTTTCTATTTCATCATCAAGCGGAGAAAGACAATCGGTTTTAAGCGCTCTTTTAATCAGTTCATCCGCAAGAAGCGGATTTTTCGGAAGAACAGCCCCGTGGGCATATGTTCCGAAGGTGTTTTTATATAAAACTCCTTCGCCTAAATCCTCACCGTTGTTGCCATAGCCGCTTATAACCCTGCCGAGAGGTTTGAGATTGCCTGAAAGATATGTTTTTCCGCTGTGGTTTTCAAAACCGACTATTTTCCCGAAGGGCGAATCATAAACGAGATTGCCTATCATTCGTTTACTGCTGCCCTCAGTGTAAAAATTAAGCGCAGAGCTAAGTTTCAGCTCACCTCCCTGCTGATTTATATAATATCTTCCAAGAAGCTGAAAGCCTGCACAAACAGCGAAAACAACCTTTCCGCAGTTAACCGAATAAGAAAGCATCTCGCTCTTTCTCTTAAGGTCGGAGGCAATTATATTCATTTCCTTATCCTGCCCCCCTCCGATAAGAAGAATATCAAACTCGCAAAGCTTATCGCCCATATCAACTTTCTCTATTTCAGCCTCGTAACCTCTTTTCTTCAGCCGATAATACAGGCAAAGAGTGTTTCCCATATCGCCGTATAGATTCAGTTCATTAGGATAGAGATGAACAATTTTTATTTTTTTCACTCCCAGAATTCCTTTCCGCCGAAAGTCGCAACAAAACGCTTTCGCATATTCATCATTGAGGTGTAATTTGCAAAAACAACAGTGTTTTTACCCTGTTTTTTTATTGTCTTAACAAGGCGGTCATAGTCCTCGCCGTCAATCATAACCGAGGGCTGTATTCCGTCGTATTTCAGCCTGAGAGCCATATCATAGGAGCGCTTTCCTATTGTTATAAAGCTGCAGAAAGGATTTCTCAGTTTTGAAAAGGAAACATCCCAAATCCAGCTGACATCCGTTGAGTCCGCTTCGTTATCATTGAGCGCAAAAACAAGGCTGAAATCGCCCTTCATTTTTGAAACATAGCTTACGCAGTTTGAGAAGCCCACAGGATTTTTAACAAGGAGCAAAAGAATCTCGAAGCCGTAGCCCAAAAACTTTTCCATTCTTCCGAATGCGCCGGAAAAGCTGCTCAGCGCGCCACTGTCGTCGATACCGAGAGTGTTTAATATCGCTACTGAACAGCAGTAGTTATAGATGTTATAAATGCCGCCGAGTGAAATGCTAACCGGCTCGTTTTGCGTCTTTTTTGAAACGAAAAATCTGCTTGAACTATCATCGAGCGAAACAATATTCTCAGCGCACACATCCGGATAAATCCTCTTGAAGGAGCAGCACGGGCAGAAATAGTTTCCGAGCTGAGCATAAACTCTGCTTCTATAAATCAGCTCGCTTTTGCAAACGGGGCAGAAACGGTTATCCTCGGCAAAGCTCTTTTCAAAATCCGCATTAACGCCAAAGGTGATTATTTCATTATCGCATTTTTCACTCAGCGAATATGTCAGCGGACAATCGGCATTTAAAACAAGGGTTGCCTCGGGCATATTTTTTATTGCGCAAGGAACTGTGTTCAGAGTGTTTTCGGTTTCGCCGTATCTGTCAAGCTGGTCGCGGAAAATATTGGTTACTGCAACAACCCTCGCATCAAGATACCTTGAAATTTCGGGAAACGAGTTTTCATCACATTCAAGAATTGCATATTCCTTTTTACATCTTCCGAAAACACTGCTGTTTTCAATAAACGAGGAAGCAACGCCGCTTATCATATTAGCTCCGCTCTTATTTATGAAATACGAAAAGCCCAGTGTCCTGAAGGCGTGTTCAACAAGAGCGCAGGTGGTTGTTTTTCCGTTTGTTCCCGTTATGCAGATGATTTTAACGCCCTTTGAGAGTCGGTTTAAAATATTGTATTTCATTTTCAGCGCCACTCTTCCGGGGAGGGTTGTTGCTCCGCCGCCAAAGACGCGAACTATTTTCAAAATCAGTTTTGCCGTTATAATTGCTATAATTGTCATAGTAAATTATATTGAAAAACATATTTTTTATGATACAATAGCCTTAGACGCTCGGAAAGAAGGTGGCACAATGTTAGAAAAAATAGTTGAAATTGTTTTGCAGGCAGGAAAAATATACAAAAGTGCGGGCAACGACCTTGATGTCATAAAAAAAGGTTCAAATGTTAATCTTGTTACAAAATATGATAAGCTCATTCAGGAATTTTTGATTAAGGAGCTTACAAAGGTAATTCCCGACGCACATTTTATGTGCGAAGAGGGAGATGAGGAGAAAATCGTTTCAGACGGATATTGCTTCATCATCGACCCGATAGACGGAACAACGAATTTTATAAAGGGCTTTCAGCATTCTGCAATCAGCGTTGGGCTTACAAAGGATAAAGAGCTTTATCTCGGCGTTGTTCTTGACCCCGATAAAAACAACATCTACTATGCCGAAAAAGGAAAGGGCGCCTATATGAACGGAGAGCCCATCCACGCAGGAAACGAGAATATGGAAAACAGTCTTGTTCTTTTCGGCACCTGCCCTTATGAGCATGAATTTGCGCACCAAACATTTGACCTTGCAGAAAAGCTATTCCTGAAATCAATAGAGGTTCGTCGGGCAGGCTCGGCAGCGCTTGATATTTGCTATGTTGCTGCAGGTAAAGCCGATTTCTATTATGAGCTAATCCTTCGCCCGTGGGACTGGGCAGGAGCGACCGTCGTTTTAAGAGAAGCGGGCGGAATTGCAAAAACTGCAGACGGAAAGGACGTCGACCCTTCAAAAATTCAGTCATATATCTGCGGAAACAAAAAGAATATGAAGGAGTTTTATGAAATATACAACGCTTAATTCACATTTAAAAGAAAAAGTCGGCTGTAAAGTATATAAGCTTGCCATCGACGGCGGATTCACTTGCCCGAACAGGGACGGCGCTCTTGATACAAGGGGGTGTATTTTCTGTTCAAAAGGCGGAAGCGGAGAATTTGCAGGAAACAGAAATCTTTCTGTAACCGAACAGATTGAACAGGGGAAGCGCCTTGTTGAAAAGAAAATAAAAGACGGCAAATACATTGCCTATTTTCAGGCGTTTACAAACACTTATGCTCCTCTCTCCGAGCTGAGAGAAAAATACTATCAGGCGATTAACCATCCCGATATTGTTGCTCTTTCGATAGGAACGCGACCCGACTGCCTTGGCGGCGAGGTTTTAAACCTGCTTGATGAAATAAACAGAATAAAACCTGTTTTCGTTGAACTGGGTTTACAGACAATCCACGAAAAAACCGCCGAATATATCAGGCGGGGATATCCCCTTTCCTGCTATGATACGGCAGTCGATAATCTTCACAGTATCGGAATTAATGTTGTTACTCACCTTATAATCGGATTGCCCGGCGAAAGCATAAACGATATTCTTGAAAGTGTTTCATATGTCTGCAAAAAAACGGACGGAATAAAGCTTCAGCTTCTTCACATTCTTAAAGGAACCGACCTTGAAAAAGAATACAATGAATGTAAGGTTAAAACACTTTCCCTTGAAGAATATGTTGATATAATCAAGCAATGTGTTGACATCATTCCGAAAAGCGTTGTTGTTCACCGAATAACGGGCGACGGCGCAAAAAAAGACCTTGTTGCTCCCCAATGGTCGGCTGACAAAAAGAAGGTTTTAAACACATTGAATAACGCTCTGAAATAAATTAACGGACTGTCTCGCTTGCGCGAGGCAGTCCGTTAATCATTTGTTTATTGTCCTCTGAGGCGTCTTATAACTGCAAGACCGAGTCCTGCAACTATAACAACCGCGCCGATAATGATTTTAACAACACCACTCTTTGAGGTTGCGCCTGTTACATATTCGGGCTTTTCAGGGTTATAGCGAACGGTTATTTTATCGTTCTCGGTAAGTCCTGTGGGCGCATAGTTAAGCTCTTCGTCATATTTCTGATTGTCAACGGTGTATTCAACAAAAACTGTTTCGCTCTCCGTTCTGGTGCCGTCTGCATCATATGAAACATCAACATCAACCTTGGTTACAACTGCGCTGACCTCGGGAAATTTATTTGCCTGAGAAATGTTTACTCCGCCGATAGAAATCATAATGATACCGAATGCAAGAATAATGATGAGTGGTAATAATTTTTTTAACATAGTATATTCTCCATTAAACATATATTTGTAATTGCCGTTCTTAATCGCTAACAACTAAGAATTTTATCAAAGTTCCCATTTCATAATAACCTTGCCGAAATGCTTTCTTGTATCCTTTTCAAAAGCTTCTTTAAGGTCTTTTGTTGTTCTTACAACATTAACGCTGCTGACAAGGTTTCCGAGATAATCAATGATTTCGGGGTGAGCCTTATACATTTCAACGGTGTTTCTGAAATCCTCTGCGCCGCTTCTCGATGAGCCGAAAACACGCAGTCCCTTTTCCAGAATCATTCTCGTGTTAACAGGAACGGGATATTCACTGACTCCGAGAATCGAAATTGTCGCTTCTGGCTTGATTAAGCCTATAATCTGCTCTATTGCAATCGGGCTTCCGTTTCCGCCAACACATTCAAAAGCATGGTCCATTGTGAAGCCTTCGGGAATTTCATTAACAAGATATGTTTCATCCGCAAAGGTAAAATCAGAAAGTTTTTCTCTCTGGGTTCCGAAAACAACTATCTTTGAATCGGGGAAAGTGTATTTAAGGAAGAGCGAGGTTATATAACCGAGGTTTCCGTCTCCCCAAACGCCGATAACGTCGCGCCTTGCGTGTGAAAACTTATTAAATCTCGAAATTGCGTGAACCGAAACTGAAACAATTTCAGTAAACGCGGCAACATTTCGGTCGATATCCTTCGGAAGAAGAACAAGCCTTTTGGGAGATATTTCAACATATTCCTGTAAAAATCCGTCCATCGAAGAGCCGCAGAATTTTGATGAGCGAAGATAGTTTTCGCCGATGTATTCATCCTCTTCAGTCGGCATATTCGGCACCATAACAACCAAATCACCCGGTTTATATGTTCCTGTCGGGTCGAAAACAACCTCGCCTATACCCTCGTGAATAAGCGCCATAGGAAGTTTCTCTGCAAGAACCTTTGCGTCCCTTGTTCCGAGGTAGTAGCGCATATCCGCATTGCAGATGGAAAGATTTGTGGGGCGAACTATTGCATTATCCGAGAATAAATCAATATCCTCAAATGCAACCTCAAAACGCCTTGGGGAAACTAAACGAAAAACTGTATTAATCATCCTCTTGGTCCTCCAGGAATGACTTTGCAACACGAAGGTCATAGGGGTATGTTATCTTAACATTGTAGGTTTCGCCGTCAACGAGCGCAACCTTTTCGCCCTTTATAACAAAAATCTTTGCCGCATCGGTTAAAATGTTTTTTTCTTCATCAGTCAGAGAATCATACATTCTCTTGAGCTTCATTGCGTTAAATGACTGGGGAGTCTGACCCTGATACATCTTACTTCTGTCGGGAATATCACTGATAACAGTGTTATCAAGAGCTTCAACAATTGTGTCTGTTGCAGGAACAACTGTATCACAAGCGCCGTATTCTTTTGCCGCCGCAATGTTTTCTTTGATAATTCTGTGGGTAACAAAGGGACGAACACTGTCATGGGTAACAATAATGGTTTCCTCATCAAGTTTGCCTTCAGCGTCAATGAATTTAATGGCATTCATAATAGTTTCGTTTCTTGTTGAGCCGCCCTCAATAACAACAACTCTGTCTTTAACAGGGGCAATATGCTTTTCAATAAGATTTTTGGTATGCTCAACCCACTGGCTCGGACAAAGAACTATAACCTTTTCAAAATCCGGAACGGAAAAGAATTTTTCGATTGTGTATATAATAATCGGCTTATTCTTAACCTCAAGATACTGCTTAGGCTTATCTCCGCCCATTCGTGAACCGATTCCGCCTGCTAAAACAACTCCGTAAACCATAATTCGTTCTCCTTATAATTCTAATTCATTAACTATTAAATCGGCAACTCGCTGAGAAGATTTACCGTCGAGGCTGTCAAAAAACTTATTTTTGAAACCGTCGACCTTTTCCTGCTCGAAATCCTTCGCCTTGATGCTGCTTATTAGCTCGCTTTCAGTGAAAACAATTTTTCCGGGAACGAAGCCCTCAAAATCATAATAGAAATCCCTGCTTGAAATATATTCATATAAATCATAAGCATAAAACAGCATTGGTATATCAAGAAGCGATGCTTCAAAGATAACGCTTGAATAATCGGTTATCAAAAGGTCTGTAACAAAGAGCAAATCATTAAGCTCATCCTCCTCCGATAAGTCGATTATAAAATCCTTGTATTTCTCGTCAATCTCAAACCTTTCCTTACAGAAGGGATGAAGCTTGATTAAAATTGCATATTCGCCGCCGAGGCTTTCATAAAGCTGAGCAGGATTAAATGCTTCAAGAGGATAAAACGCGCTCATCTGGCCGTTTCCCCTGAAGGTCGGAGCAAAAAGAATAATCTTTTTATCTCTGAGCTGAGGGCGTTTTTCATAGAATGCCTTTTTAACATTTTCGGCATACTGAGCGTCCATAAATATATCCGTTCTCGGAATACCCGTTGCTGCAATACATTCGTCGGAAAGCCCGAAGCCTTCGGCATAGTGCTTCGCTATTTCCTGTGAACTGACTATTGCGCAGTCATACATTCTGTGGTTAATGTCCTCCTGCTTCGGTCCGCCCTTCTTGCCAAGCCTTGTGAATCCAAAGGTTTTAAACGCACCGCAGGCGTGCCATAACTGAAAGAGCTTAACGCCTTCCCTTTTATTAACAAGATTGAGAAGTCTGAAATAATCGTCAACAATAACAACCTTGCTCGTTGCATATAAATGCATAAACTCCCGAATATTCTTTATCCTGCTGTGGCCGTTGGGGTCTGAGAAAAGAAGAAATTTGAAATCAATATCGTCCCTGTCTTTAATAAGGTCATAAACATATGCAGGGTTGCCGCCCATTTCGTCTCTTCTTCCGGAAATGAATGCAATTCGGTTGCCGACTATCTGATGATGGTCGCAAAGAACTCTGTAATAATACTTGAAAAATGCGATTATAGGCTTTCTGAGATTATCAATAACCCTTGCGCGCATAAAGCTTGTTTTAAGGAAGGAAGAGAAATTAATTTTTATCTGAACAAATATATTCTTTACAGTCCCGTCTATCGGCTTTGTTGCTCGTTTTGGAAGAACTCCGAGAGCGGCAAAGAATCCGTCTAAAACAAAATAAGGCGCAAGAACAACCGAAAGGGCAACTCTGACTATAAAGAAAATCAGTCTTATCAGAGCTGAAACAGGTCTGATTTTTCTTTTATATCTTGCCTTTTGAACCTTTTTAAGAACAATTGAATTATCATCAAAATCAAAACTGATTAAATATTTATCATAGATTTTATTATCGGTTCTTTCATACTCCGATGAACTGTCAAAAACGGCAACGCCGTCGAAGCATTCATATTCTATGTGTTCCTCCGGAACCTTAAGCTCCGGATTTTCAAGAATAACATTTGACGAAATATTAAAAGGAACTCCGATATATTCTCTGTCGCCGTAATAAAAATCAATTCTGATTTTTATATCTTCGTCGCTTTCCTTATTGAAAAACAGCTTATCAATCAGATAGTTATAGTGGCAAACGATAACGCAGCTTTCGCTCTGCTTCTGGCGAAAATAATTTGAAACAAGAAGCGGAAGCCTTCGTGTTGTTTTGCCCTGCTCAAAAAAAATCTTTGCCTTCGGAGATGTGACATCAATATTGTATTCACAACTGAAGGCAACTGATAAGTTGAGCTTATTACCGTCGATAGTTATTCTGTTTATAATCATTTTGCAGTCAGACATAGTAATTTCCTGTTAGATATTAATTTTGATTATTATAGCATAAGTTTTTAATAAAATCAATAACTGTAAAAATACGAAGGATTGAAAGTGTTTTAATAATCTGCTAAAATAACAATGGTGATGATTATGATTAAAAAGTACAGAAAAGAAATTGTTTTCTTCTATACCTTTTCGGCAGTAGCGCTTATTGCTGCTCTTTTTGTGGATTTAAAACTCGATATTTTTCTCAACAATCCGCAAAGCCCGCTTGCTATATGGTTTTGCAACACGGGAGAAATGCCGAGCCGATTAGTCTGTCCGCTCGCCGGACTTATGATTTTCAAGCTTTCGGATAAAAGAATTCCAAGAGTAATCGGAGTAATCATTGAGCTTGGCGGCTCAGCATATCTCGGCTATCATATTGCTGATTATTTTTTTGTTGAGGAAAACCAAACCCTTTTCGGCATAATATACGGTTTCGGCTTCGGAATATGCCTTCTTCTTGTCGGGAAATTAATCACTATTCCCGAAGAATATAAAAAGACGCTTATAGTTCTTTCGGTTGCAGGAATTGCCGTTATGGCTTCTCAGGTGATTATTATTGAAGGGGTTAAATATCTTTGGGGAAGAGTTCGTTTCAGGGATTTGCTTGCCGCAGGAAGCTATGATGCATTTACCTCGTGGCTTCATCCAAACGGAATAAACGGAAATAAATCCTTCCCATCGGGCCACACTGCAGGCGCCGGAATTAGCTATCTTTTAATGACGCTTACCTTCCTTTCAAAGAGATTTGAAGAAAAGAAAACACTTTTATTTGCTGTTGCGTTCATCTACACGGGCATTGTTGCGTTCACAAGGCTTGTTATGGGCGCTCATTATCTCAGCGACGTTGCGGTTGGAGGTGCTGTTTCATACACCTGCGTTATTATAGCAATAAGCATTATCGAAAGAAAAAAGCTTTTAAAGGCTTAAAAACAAAAAGAAAAAAGACGATAAAAAAATGACGTAAACGGGGTCTGACCCCATTTACGTCATTTTTTGCAGGTTAGTAAACTCTCTGCTTTTTGTATATTCTGAAAAGAACGATATAAACAATTGAGCTCATAGCCCAGGTTATCGGGTAAATCCAGCAGGTTAATAGGAATTCGTGGTAAACTCTGCCGATTGTCAAAAAAACAATAACTCTGACCGCGCACCAGCAAACAAGCATTGTAACCATGGGCGCAGTCGGTTTTCCGAGCCCTCGCATAATAGCCGAGGTAACATTTGAAAAGCCAAGCAAAAAGAAGAAAAGCGAGGTTATTCTGGCTCTTTGAACGCCGAAGCCGATAACCTCGGGGTCTGAATTGAATGCGCCTATAAGATACGGCGCAAGCATAAAAACAATCAACCCGATAATTTCAATTGAAACCACTGTTGAAAAGAGTCCAAAGCGCATACCTTTTTTAACTCTGTCCTTCCTCTTTGCGCCAAGGTTTTGCGAGATATAAGTTGACATAGCCATCGAAAAGGCAATAACAGGAAGGAATGCGAAGCCTTCAAGTTTTGAATATGCGCCAACGCCTGCCATTGCATCTTTTCCGAAGGAATTAACATAGGACTGAATAAGAATATTTGAAATATCAATAATCGAGCCCTGAAGTGCGGTGGGAAATCCGAAATGAACAATCTCTTTGAGAGTTGATTTATGAAAACGAATCTTTTTGATATGAATTTTAATAAGCTCGTCTGTTTTAATCAGCTTTCTCAGCGACAAAAGCATACTGATAAACTGAGAAATAATCGTTGCAAGCGCTGCTCCGTCGACGCCCATTTTAAAAACCGCAATAAAGAATATATCAAGAATAACATTTATAACCGAGCTTGTGATAAGATACATT
>JAFUZY010000016.1 GCA_017476375.1 Eubacterium sp. | reverse complement strand
CCTCCTCAAGGGGAAGGTGTGAGGCTTTTCGTTCGCCGATTATAGTCACGAGCCACGGAACACGAATCACGGACCACGCAAAATTTATTGCCCGAGGCGTAGCTGAGTAGCCGAGATTATTCACTTTTATCAATTTTTTATTCTATTTTCACAATATAGCAAAAACAAGAGCTGCTTTTGCAACTCTTGTTCTTTTCATTTATAATTTATGCGAACGTTACTGTGCAGTCTGTTCTGATTCTGCCCTTTGCAGTCGGCTGCCACTTTTTGCCGAGTTTAATATCCGATTCTTTCTTGCTTATCTTAATCTCAGTCATACCCGTGCAGTTAAAGAATGCGTATTCATCAATCTGCTTGATGTTTTCGCCGATTTCAATTGTTGATAATTTATCATCATATGCAAAAGCATCTTTGCCGATAAATTCAATTGAAGCAGGCATTTTGAAGTTTTCAAGCTCGCTTGTTCTGAAGAAAGCCTTTTCTTCGATTCTCTTTACCGAATCAGGAGCAGTTACATTAACAAAATAGCATTTATAGAAAGCCTTGGCACGAATAGTTTCAACGCCTTCAGGAATTACATAGGAAGGCTCGTTGCTATACCAGCCGGTTTTCTTATCTGTTTCAAGAACAACATTTCCGTATTTATCAAATTCAATTCCCTTTGCAGGCGGATAATAAATAAGAGTTTTCATATCCTTGGTGAAAAGGATTCCGTCAACCGATGTGAAATAAGGGTTTTCAGGGTCAACAACAAACTCAGTTAATCTCTGGTTGTTCGTCATAGCCCAGGTTTCGATTGTTTCAACATTTTTGCCGATGGTTATCTTTGTTAATGATTCGGCATTGCAAAGACCGAAGTCAGCAATCTTTGTTATCGGATAGGTTTTTCCGTCTATCTCATATTCATCGGGAATATTGTATTCCTTGATAGTTGTTCTGTCGGTATAACCGGTGATTGCAATTTTGCCATCCTCAACCTTGAACTTTGAATTATCAAGCGGATTGGTTGAGGTAAAGCTCAGCTTACAGCCTGAAAAACAAGCGGCAATAACTGAAACAGTAAGCAACAAAACGATTATTCTTTTAGTTTTCATTATGCAGTTACCTCCTCAGTTACTTCTTCAGACACATCATCTGATACCTCTTCGGTTTCTAAAGTTTCGCCTTTAAGCTTCGCTTCCCTTTCAGCAATCTCTGCAACACATTTATCGTGCATTTCAGCAGTAAGGTCGTAGAACAGGAACGGAAGTGTTGAAAGAATCAATCCGACAACGCCAAGAATTACATATGTTTCCATAACTCTTGTGAAAACGGTGTTATCAAAGAGAACATCCCAATCTGATGTAAATCCGCTGAGCTTGAAGAGGGCAGGAGCAACCAAACCAAGAAGAGTTGCGATAGGCGTTGTGAACCAGCCGAAGATGTTAATCATATTATCAGCGCGCTCGCCAGTTTTCCACTGATGATAGTCGAGAATATCGGCGTTAAGTCCGTCTGTAATACCGTTGCAGGCAGCAGACATACCGCTTCTGAGGAATATCATTAATGCAAGCAACGGAACGCTGTTTCCGTTATGTAGACCAAGAAGATATCCTGCAGTGATAATCATCCAAACTGTTCGGAAAAAGATAATTGATTTCTTTTTATCGAATTTTTTAACCATTAAAGGAGTTAAAAGGTTACCTGCAACGGATGAAATACCAAGCAGGCTGATAATACCCGTAAACCACTCAATACGAAGAGAATAGATTAAGCAGTAGTTAATAACGCCGTCAGCAATTGCATTCCACAATCCGAATGTTCCGGCAATATTTACAATCCAGAAATACTTATTTTTAAGAAGAGTTTTAGCGCTCTTTTTGAAGCTGATTTTCGGCGTTGCATCTCTGTTTTCGGCAACTCTTTCCTTAACACCGATAATAACGAATCCCATTAAAACTGAAGCAACAGAAATAATCGGAACAAAAATCTGGTATGATTTAATGCTTAAGTATCCGCCGGTCTGCTGAATCATAATCGGGAAAACTATTCTGAAAATAGAACGGAAGAAGCCAAGGAAAATAGCTCCGATTGAATAATACTTCTGGCGCTCAACCGTATTCGGTGTGATAAGAGCAATAATAGCCTTCGGGTTATCCTGATATAAAGCTGAAAATCTTGTTCTTAAAGTGAATAAGAAATGAAGAATAACAAGCTTTGTTGTGTATTCAAGAGTTGTTGGTACGAAAGGAATGATGCAAGTAATGATTGTTACGGGAATACCGTACATAACAAGGAAGGGCTTATATCTTCCGTACTTCTGACAGAACTTTGCTCTGAGGAACCAGTTAACAAGTCCGCCGACGCCTGTTATAACAAGGATATTAGCAACTATCTGAGGAAGACCTTTGATGATTGATTCAAAAGGAGCAGAAGGAATGAAATAGAAGCCAACACCAATAATTGCGCACGCGATAAAAGAAACTGCAGCTATCTTTGCCTGTTTCTTTGAAAGATGGCCAAGGTTTTCAAATATGGTCATTGAAAGCGACTCAAGATAGAGCGTTGCATATTTAACGATAAGTGCAATAACTGTTATTATTGTGAAATCCATTAATTTGATTTCAAAAATAGAACCGCAGAGATAGCCGGCAGTGAAAGCAACGGTATCATTGCAGATAAAGGTGAAACCGCAAATACCCATCATACCAAAGCAATACTGCAGAAATTCTTTGATATTAGTGTATTCACCCGGTTTCGGGGTTTTCCAGTTAGTCTTGAGTGCAGTTATCAAATTGCCGACTAACTGTTTTAACGATTTCTTTTCTTTAGTTTCTCCCATGGAGACTCCCCTTTCTTTTTCGACTAAACGCCATAAGATGTTTATTATTATATATAATTTTATACAAATATTCAAGACTCAATTAATAAATTTTGTATAAATTATAAAAAAGCGTATTCAAAGGAACTACGCTGCGCGAATTAGGAATTAAGATTTAAGAATTAAGAATTTCGGGTCGCTGCGCGACGATTGTAAAAGTTTTGACTTTCGCGTTTCGCGTTGCAAGTTGTCGGGCGACACATTCGCGCTTGATTATAACGGGACGTCGAGGGCGCCGTCCCCTACAATTTTGAGTGAGTGTTATCGT
>JAFUZY010000015.1 GCA_017476375.1 Eubacterium sp. | reverse complement strand
GAACGTCCCCGTGTGCTGTTGAGGGAACGACCAAATACAATCGGGTGCGGGTGTCCCGCCCGAAACTCCTCATTCCTCATTCCTCATTCCTAATTTGCGGAGCGCAACGTCCCCGTGTGCTGTTGAGGGAACGCCCATTTCGTCCGCCGATAATATAATCGGAGCAAAGCAACTCGAAACTTAACTATGCTGAATTTCTCATTGAAAGCTTAATCTTATCCGCAATCATTGCAATGAATTCGGAATTGGTCGGCTTTCCTCTCTGCGCCTGAATCGTGTAGCCGAAGAAGGAGGATAAAACATCAACGTCTCCCCTATCCCACGCTACCTCAATCGCATGACGGATTGCCCGTTCAACTCTGCTTGCCGTAGTATTAAACTCCTTTGCAACAGTCGGATAGAGAATCTTTGTTACCGAGCCGAGCATTTCACTGTCGTTGACGCAGAGAATTATTGATTTTCTTAAATACTGATAGCCTTTAATGTGAGCAGGAACGCCTATCTGGCGCATAATATCAGAGATAACAACCTCGATTTCATCCTCGCTCATTGACCCGCGGCTTCTTTTTGACTTTTCGTTCTTCCAGCTAAGTATTCTTTCAACACGCTTTGCAACGGCGGCAGGCTTTATAGGTTTAATAAAATAATAGTCTGCACCGCAGCCGATTATCTGCTCCTCAAAATTTCCGCCTTGAATAGCTGAAATCAAGATAACAAGCGGTTTTTCGGCGATTGATTCATTGACCTTATCCAAAACATCAATCGCATCCATTGATGGCATAAAAACATCCATAATAACCGCATCAAAATGTGAAAGAGCAATTCTTGAAAGAACCTCATCGCCATCCTTTTTGCATAGCGAAACATCGTATCCCAGCGCCTTGAATTCCTTTTCACAAGCTTTACCTATCTCCTCGGTTTCATCTGCAATAAGAACTCTTAAATTGTTCATATAGCGCCTCCTAAATTTTTATTTCTTCCACATATTACCATATAAAAATTTAAAAAGCAAGAGTTTTTACACATTAATTTGTGTAAATTTTACACATTTTCATTTTGCGTTATTATTTTTTATTATTCGACAAAGCCCTCCGCTTTCTCAATCATTGTTTCGGCAAAAACAGCATAACCCTTTTCGGGATTGTTGACTATAACATGGGTTACAGCGCCAACGAGTTTATTATTCTGAATAATGGGACTTCCACTCATTCCCTGAACGATTCCTCCTGTTTTTTCAATAAGCTCTTTATCCTTTATTTTAAAAACAATATCCTTTTGTTCTCCGCTTCTTGTGAAGCTGATTCTCGTTATTTCAATATCATAGAGCCTCGGCTTTCCCGAATCAACGGTTGAAAGAATCTGCGCGGCGCCTCTTTTAACTTCCTGCTTTGACGCAACTGTTATCGGATATGCGTTTTCGCCTATTTCCGAGAAGGAGCCGTAAAGCCCGTATTCCGAATTATCAAGCAGTTTGCCGATTGTTTTATTCTCAAACTCGCAGCTGAGTGAGCCCGTTGAACCCGACGACGCCTTTTGAACCTTGCTGACTGTTGCGCTTACCGCTTCGCCTTCGAGAAGGGGCATTATCTCATTTGTATCAACATCATTTACCTGATGCCCGAGAGCGCCGAAGGTTCCCGTTTGCTTATCATAGAAGGTTATTGTTCCTATTCCGGCTGTTGAATCGCGAACCCACATTCCCGCTTTATAACAACCTTCTCTTTCGGAATAAACAGGATTGACAACAAAGGTTTTATACCTTCCGTTTCTTTTGAACTTTATTTTATATGGTAAAGAATTATTGTCATTTAAAAGAGAGCTAACCTCATCGGAGGAAAAAACATTTATATTATTAATCGAAACAATTATATCCCCCACCTCTATTCCGGCTTCGGCGGCAGGATTAATTCTTTTTTCAGCCGTTTCAACAGCCTGAGTTCCAACAACAATAACACCGTTAGTATACAGCTTAATGCCGAACACCTCTCCGCTTACATAAACCTTGCGTGGCTGCTTTGACGAAACCTCAACATTTTTAACGGGAATAACTCCGAACAGCTGCATTTTCTGTTTACCGGAGCTGCCGTTTTTGAAATCCACCGTTTTAGCCTTATCATTATCGGAAAGAAGATAAAGCGATTTAACATTAATGCTTTTATTATTATATGAAACATAATTATCGGGAAGCGCAATATTTCCGTATATAACAAAAGCAAAAACAACGGCAAGGGCAGCTGCTAAAATCATATCAAAAATTCTTATAGATTTTTTCATAAAAAAAACACCCACATTTATTGTGGGCGATTTTTAATAATTTATAATTGAGAATCAAGAATTAAGAATTTTTGTTACTCGCTGCGCTCGAACAATTAATTCTCAATTATATTGAAACTTCGTGTGCGATATTATAAAGTTCCATATCAATGCTCTTTTTCATCTGGAGAGCCTCAAATATATCGTAGTCAATGATGCTTTCCTTCTGGCACGCAACAACACGGTTTCCGATATCCTTCATAAGAAGATGAACTGCATAGTGGCCCATCTGGGTTGCCTTAATTCTGTCTTTAGCAGTGGGACATCCGCCACGCTGAGTGTGACCGAGAATTGTTGCCCTTGATTCAACGCCTGTTTTAGCCTCAATCTCACGGGCAAGCTGCTGAACGTCAACACAAGCGCCCTCAGCTACAAGAATAATAAAATGCTTTTTATCAGCCTTCATTGTTCTTTGCATTCTTTCAATAACATGCTTTTGAATGTCAACCGGAACCTCGGGAATAAGAATGGCAGTTGCACCGCAGGCAACGCCTGAATTGAGCGCAAGATATCCTGCATGTCTGCCCATAACCTCGATAACAGAGCATCTGTCGTGGGACTCGGTGGTATCACGAATTCTGTCAACAAGTTCCATAATTGTGTTGAGGCAGGTATCATAACCGATAGTGTAATCGCAGCATGCAATATCATTATCAATTGTTCCGGGTATTCCTACGCAGGGAATTCCTCTTTCGCTGAGGTCCCTTGCTCCTCTGAAGGAACCGTCTCCGCCGATAACAACAACGCCTTCAATACCGAAATCCTTACAGGTTTGAATAGCCTTCTGCATTCCCTCTTCGGTTCTGAATTCAGGGCAACGGGCAGAATAAAGAATTGTTCCGCCCCTGTTGATTATATCGGAAACGGACCTTAAATTCATAGGAATAAAATCGCCGTTGATAAGACCTGCATAGCCTCTTTCAACGCCATAAACCTCAAGACCGTTTTCGCATCCTGTTCTGACGACTGCACGAATTACAGCGTTCATTCCCGGAGCGTCGCCGCCGCTTGTTAATACTGCTATCTTTTTCATGTTTCCCTCCTGTAAAAAAGAGTTAATTTTATTTTTTCGATATTACATAATAATGAATTTCAATTAAATTGTCAAGTCCTGTCGCTAATTAATAACTGCAACATGTCGCTAATTAATAACTGCAACATTGCCGTCGCCGAGAATTCGTCTGAGCTCACTGAGCATAGTTTCGTTTACCTCAACAAAATCACTTTGCCTTTGCAAGTGATACTTCTTTTCATCCTCAAAGTAAAAATAAAGCGGCATATCCCCCTCAAAAATCGAGGTGACAACCCTTGCTTTTTCAAGTCTTTCATCATCCTTTGAAGTAAACTTTAAAAACAAGCCCTGTCTTTTTGATTTCTGCTGCCTTTCAGGCTTCACCTGCCGAGGCGAAGGCTTTGCCTGCTGAGGAATGGCATTGGGCTTATAAACTGCGTTAACAAGGATTTTTGCGTCCTTTTCCTCTTCAAGCGAAAGCGTTCCCGAAACGGCGATAACACTTCCTTCAACAATCATTGCAGCATACTGCAAAAAGACTTTCGGAAAGAGGATAACCTCAATAGTTCCGTATAAATCCTCAAGAGTTACAAACGCCATATTTGCCTTGTTTGCCCTTGTTTGCTTAATTGTTATACGGCTTATTATTCCGCAAAGAGTAACATTATTTCCGTCTTTATATGCGGAATCCGAGCTGTTTGCTTCAATCAGCTCAAAGGTTTTTGCACAGTTTGCTTTTTCGATATATTCTTCATACTTATCCATCGGATGACCTGAGAGATAAAGCCCCGTCATCTCTTTTTCCATCTGAAGAAGCTCTGATTTTGAAAACTCCTTAACATCCGGCAGCTCAAAGCTCATTCCGAAATCATCGCTTATATCAAACAGACCAACCTGACCGTACATAGTCTTTCTATGCTGTTCTTCAAGATTTGTTACAAGAACGGGAAGTCCCTGAAGCATCTGCCGTCTGTTTGCATTAAAGCAATCCATTGCTCCGCATCTTATCAGGGATTCAACGGCTCTTCGGTTGAAATGGCTGCCCTGCATTCTTGAACAGAAATCAAACAAATCAGCAAACTCGCCGTTTTTTCTTTCCTCAATTATTTCTTCAATAAAATCATTACCAAGATTTTTTATTCCGAGAAGTCCGTAGTTGATAACCCTACCATTGGCAGTAAAGCCCTTCATTGAACTGTTTATATTAGGAGGAGCAAGGCGCAAGCCTATTCTTTTACACTCTGCAATATATCTTGCGACCTTGTTTGCGGAATCAAGAACAGAGGTAAGAAGCGCTGCCATAAACTGCGCAGGATAATAGCATTTAAGATATGCGCACTGATATGCAACGAGCGCATAGCAGGCGGCATGGGATTTGTTGAAGGCATAGGAGGCAAAATCCGTCATCTTGTTAAATATCGAATTTGCAATCTCCGAAGAAATATTATTCTTTTCACAGCCCTTGATAAAGGTTTCCCTCTCCTGCTCCATTACATCGTGTTTTTTCTTGCTCATCGCACGGCGAACAACATCAGCCCTTCCGTACGAGTATCCTGCAAGAGAACGGAAAATCTGCATAACCTGCTCCTGATAAACCATACAACCGTAGGTGTTTTTAAGTATGGGTTCAAGAAGGGGCGTTTCATATTTTATACTGTTTTTATTCTTTGAGTTCTCAATAAAGGTATCTATCTGACTTGCAGGACCCGGTCGGTAAAGCGAGGTTGCGGCAATTAAATCCTCAAGCGCAGTCGGCTTGAGATTCATAAGCATCTGCTTCATTCCGCTTGATTCAAACTGGAATATGCCCTCGGTTTGTCCCCTTGAAAAAAGCTTATAAACCTTTTCGTCGTTTATATCAATATTCTTTATATTTATGCCTGCCGCCTTTGACGCATAGTCAATAACGGTAAGCGTTCTGAGCCCGAGAAAGTCCATTTTAAGAAGCCCGAGCTCTTCAAGAGTTGTCATTATATACTGGGTAACGGGAACGCCGTCATTCGTTGCAAGAGGAACATAGCTTGCAACAGGGTCATGGGTTATAACAACGCCTGCTGCATGGGTTGAGGTGTTTCTCGGCATTCCCTCAACCTGCCTTGCTGTTTCAATGAGCTGATTAACCTCTTTGCTCTCCTCCATCGCGCGCCTGAGTTCCTTGCTCTGCTCAACCGCCTTATCAATAGAGATATGAAAGCTATTGGGAACAAGCTTTGCAACGGCGTCAACCGAGGCATAGGGCATTCCCATAGCCCGTCCGACATCACGGATTGCCGCCCTTGTCTGCAGCGTTCCGAAGGTAACAATCTGGGCAACATGGTCTGCACCGTATTTCCTTGTTACATAATCAATAACCTCCTGCCTTCTTTCATAGCAGAAGTCAATATCAAAGTCGGGCATTGAAACACGCTCGGGATTTAAAAATCTCTCGAAAATTAAATCATATTTCATCGGGTCAATATCCGTTATCCCTATGCAATACGCGGCGATTGAGCCTGCGCCCGAGCCTCTTCCCGGACCAACCGGAATATCGTTTTCCCTTGCAAACGAAACAAAGTCCTGAACTATCAGATAATAATCCGTGTAACCCATTTTGTTAACGGTTTCAAGTTCATATTCAAGCCTGCTAATATATTCCTCAGGCGGATTTTCGCCGTATCTTTCCCTTAAGCCCTCATAACATTTCTTTCTGAAATATTCAAAGTGGTCCATATTATCGGGCGTTTCAAAATAGGGCAGCTTTGTGTTTCCGAATTCAAAATCGAAGTTGCACATTTCGGCAATCTTCGCAGTATTATCAATTGCTTCGGGAACATCTGAAAAGAGCGCCCTCATTTCATCCTCGCTCTTGAGATAAAAATTATCGCTGTGGAAGGCAAGACCCGTATCTTCGCCTATAATATGGTTTGTTGCAATGCAGATTAAAACCTGCTGAACGGGCGCATCCTTCTGCTCAATATAATGAACATCATTCGTTGCAACAAGCGGAATTTTTGTTTCATCGCTTATTCTTTTTATTCCGTCGAGAACTATTTTCTGTTCGGGGATTCCGTGGTCCTGAATTTCAAGGAAATAGTTTCCGTCGCCGAAAACCTCGTTATACCAGAGAGCTTTTTGTTTTGCGCTTTCATAATCCTTCTGAAGCAGAAGCTGGGGTATTTCACCCTTTAAGCACGCGGAAAGGCAAACAAGACCTTCGCTGTTTCTTTCGAGCAAATCACGGTCTATTCTCGGTTTAAAATAAAATCCCTCGGTAAATGCGAGAGAAACCATTTTTATAAGATTTTTATACCCTGTTTCATTCTTAACAAGAAGAACAAGGTGGTTGTATTCCTTGTCAAGCGCCTTATCCTTATCAAATCTTGTTCTCGGCGCAACATAAACCTCACAGCCGATAATCGGCTTTATCCCCTGTTTTTTGCATTCTTTATAAAAATCGACAGCGCCGTACATATTGCCGTGGTCGGTTATGGCAAGAGAGGTCATACCCATTTCCTTTGCACGACAAACAAGCCTGTCGGGTCGGCAAACGCCATCGAGCAGGCTGAACTGCGTGTGAAGATGGAGATGAGTAAACATAATTATAATTCCTCTGCGATTTGTTCTATTCGTTTTAATCTGTGGTTAGCGCCGCTTTTTGAAAGCGGAGGTTCAAACGACTCGGCAAGCTCCGAAAGCGAAAGCTCGGTATTATCAAGCCTTGCCTGCGCCATCTGCCTTAAAGGCTCTGAAAGAAAATCAAGCCCTTTTTTCTTCTTTATTTTAAGTATTGCCTCAATCTGGGGCATTGATGCCTTTATTGTTTTTTCAATATTTGCAGTTTCACAATTAGCCTTTCGGTTTGCTGAATTTCTTATTTCCTTAACAATTTTGATATTCATCATATCAAACATCGAGGATGAAGCGCCCATTATATAGAGAAAGTCCTCAATCGCTTCACTGTCCTTGAAATAAACAACATTATAACCCTTGCGCTTGATAAATTTAGGGCTGAGCTCATGCTCTTCAAGAAGGGTTATAAAACTTCTTGCAAGATTAAGATATGCAACCGTAAATTCAAGATGATAATCCTTTTCGGGACTTGAAATAGTTCCGCAGGATAAAAAAGTTCCGGCTATAAAAGCGTTTCGGCAGTTGTCGCAATCGAAAACAGAGTGGTTAATAACAAGATTCTTTTCGCCGGCATTATGTCCGAAAAAGGTCATCAGCTTTGCTGCGTTTTTTTTACTCGGAATATCAATCGAAAAGCTCTTACCCGAGGGTGAAATCTCGATTTTACTCTCAATATTACAAAGCTCTTTAAGCAAATGCTTAAAAAGCTCTGTTATACCCTCATTTTCACTTTGAAATGTTATTTCCGAGAAAGAAAAGCTTTTTGAAAACAACGCCATACCGTAGAAAAGACTTTTAAGGCAACATCTGTTTTCATACTCATTTTTCAAAAGCTCGTTTTTAACCTGTGATGAAAAGCTCATTATCGTCTGTCTATATCCCTGTGGTTAACTGTTACATTTTCCCACTTATCCTTAAAATGCTCTGCAAGCGCTTCCGCAATTGCAACGCTTCTGTGGTTTCCGCCGGTGCAGCCTATCGCAATAACAAGCTGACTTTTTCCCTCTTTAACATAGAGCGGACAAAGAAAATCAAGAAGCCCTTTGAGTTTTTTCAAAAGCTTTTCTGCATCCGAAAAGCTGAAAACATAATCATAAACCTCTTTATCAAGCCCTGTTTTTGCACGCAGTTCCTCAACCCAATAGGGATTCGGAAGGCATCGAACATCAAGAACGAAATCGGCGTCAGTCGGAATACCGTGCTTGAAGCCGAAGGACATAACATGGATGTTCATAACCTTTTTATCGTCGCCGATAAGAATCTGAGTAAGTCTGTTTCTCAGCTGCTGAGCTGATAAATCCGATGTATCTATAATATAATCCGCACTCTGTCGAACGGGGGATAAAACCTCTTTTTCGTAGTTAAGAGCATCCTCAATGCTGCCCGAAAACTTATCGGCAAACGGATGCTTGCGGCGAGTTAGCTTATATCTTTGAAGGGCAACATGATTTTTTATATCAAGGAAAATTATGCTTACTTTGTATTCTTCGCCCTTAAGGTTTTCAACAGCATCCGTAAATGCCTGAAAAACGCCCTTTGAACGGACGTCGGCAACAATTGCAATTTTATTATAAGCTTCGTTCTTTTCCATAATCTCTATGAAAGTTGAAATAAGCTCGGTCGGCATATTATCTATACAATAATATCCGTTATCCTCCATAAAGCTCATTGCAGTTGATTTTCCTGCACCTGAAATACCTGTTAATAAAATAATTTCCTTCATAATAATATCCTTATTGGCTTCCCCTTGGAGGGAAGCTGTCTGCGAATACTTGGAGCAGACTGATGAGGGGTCTTTATGTTATGTTTGCTTTCGGCGAAGGGGGTTAAAGTATGTCGTAGAAGCAACACACCTCATCCACCGCAAGCGGTCCCCCTTTTGCTAGCGCAGACGCTCCCCTCTGTCAACGCGAGCGCTGACATCTCCCCGTTAAGCGGGGAGTACCTCAAGGGGAAGGTGTGAGGTTTTAAGCAACTTATTTGGTTACTCTTATTTCCATTTCAAGCTTAACGCCTTTTTCTTTTTCAACCTTTTGCTTAACCTGACTGCAAAGCTCAAGAACGTCGCTGCATGTTGCGCCGCCTTTGTTGATAACAAATCCTGCGTGCTTTTCGCTTACCTGTGCGCCCCCAACGGAAAAGCCCTTCAAACCGCATTCTTCAATAAGCGCGCCTGCAAAATAACCCTCAGGTCTTTTGAAGGTTGAGCCTGCGGAAGGATATTCAAGCGGTTGCTTATCCTTTCTTCTCTGAAGGAGGTCGTCCATTTTTGCCTTTATTTCGGCTTTATCACCCTTTTTCAGTTTAAGGTAAAGCCCTGTTACAATACAATTGTTGTCGTAGTACGCCGAATGACGGTAAGAAAGTTTAAGCTCATCGCCTTCAAGAAAACCCTTTTCGCCGTATTTATCTATATGACTGCATTTATAAAGAACATCCTTCATTTCGCCGCCGTATGCGCCGGCATTCATAAACGCCGCACCTCCGCAGGAACCCGGAATTCCGTAGGCAAATTCAAGCCCTGTCAGTGAGTTTTCAAGAGCAAGCCTGCAAATCTTTATGAGCTGAGCCCCTGCCTCAGCAAAAATCGTTGTTTCATCAATAAGACGAACAGCGGAAAACGCCTTCCCGAGAAGAATAACGCACGCGTCTATTCCATCATCGCAAACAAGAAGATTTGAGCCGTTTCCGACAACGAGGTATCTTATGCCGCGGCTGTTGCATTCCTTAACGAGCGCAGCTATATCCTCTTCGCTTTTCGGAAAAACAACAAGCCTTGCGCATCCGCCGATTTTAAAACTCGTGTGAAGGCTCATCGGCTCATTTTCAAGATATTCAATTTTCAGTTTTTTTGCCAGTTCAATAATATTGTTCAAAGTATCACCAATATAATCGGGTGCGGGTTATTCCCCTGCTAGGGGAAATGTCGAGCTTGCGAGACAAAAGGGTCTGGCGCCCGCTCCAAGGGTCCCGCCCTCAATTCTTAATTCTTAATTCTTAATTGATTAGCAAAATTTATTTTGCTAATCCAAGCAGCGCTGCGCCGATAATACCTGCATCGTTTCCGAGAGTTGCTTTAACAACAAGGGTCTGAACCTTTGAATAAACGCTGTATCGCTCTGCTTCAACATATCTTCTGATAGGTCTTAAAAGGGTTTCACCCTCGTTGCAGATTCCTCCGCCGATGCAGATAATCTCGGGCTGAAGGGCGTTTACAAGGTTTGTTATTCCGCAGGCAACATATTTTATGTACTGGTCAACAACCTTTATTCCTGCACTGTCGTTTCTTCTCATCGCGTCAAAGGCAGTTCTTCCCGAAACCTTGCCCTCTGCTTTTGCAAGTTCGTGCATAACTGATTCGGGGTTTTCCTCCATTGCCGCTTTGGTCTGGTTGATAAGAGCAGTTGCCGAAGCATACGCTTCCCAGCAGCCCTTTCTTCCGCAGGTGCAGGGCTCGCCGTCAACAACGATAACCATATGGCCGCATTCACCGCCTGCGTTGTTAACGCCTGCAACAATTTTTCCGCCCTGAATAATGCCTGTTCCCACTCCTGTTCCGAGGGTTACGGCAACAAAGTCCTTTGAACCGTGACCGCTTCCGGCATATGCTTCGCCGAGAGCTGCGCAGTTTGCATCGTTTTCAATATAAACATTTTCTATTCCGAGTCTTTCGGAAAGCATTGTTTTTGCATAAATATGGTCGAAGCCGAGATTGTTTGCATATTCGATAACGCCCTCAGTGTTAACCGTTCCGGGAGTTCCGAGACCAACCCACTCAACATCCTCAATGCTTATTCCTGCCGAGCTCATAGCCTCCTTGCAGACCTGAGCAATATCATCAAAAATCTCTTCTGCCGAACGAGGAAGCGCTGTTGGTCTTTTTGCTTTTGCAACAATTCTGTATTTTCCGTCAACAACTGCTGCAACAATGTTTGTTCCGCCTAAATCAATTCCTATTGTAAACATAAGCTTTACTCCTTTGCCTTATGAATTATTCCAGATTTCAAGTTCTTTATCGTTTGGTTCAATATCATCAATGCCGAGAGAATGCATAAGCTCTTTTGCGCCGTTATATCCCATCTTCTTCTGGCGGTTGTTCATTGCCGCCGTTTCAACAATAACCGCAAGGTTTCGTCCGGGAGTTATCGGAACAGTTATAACGGGAACCTTAACATCAAGTATTTTCGTGTATTCGTTGTCAAGCCCGAGTCTGTCATACGCCTTTGAGCTATCCCACTCCTCAAGCTGAATAACCATATCAATCTTTTCCTGGGGCTTAACCGCACCCATACCGAAAACTCGACGGGCATTGATAATTCCTATTCCGCGAAGCTCAATAAAATGCCTTATGTTGCTTGGCGATGAGCCTTCAAGGGTTTTATCGGAAACCTTTCTTATCTCAACTGCATCGTCGGCAATAAGTCTGTGGCCTCGCTTGATAAGCTCAATAGCGGTTTCGCTCTTTCCTGCGCCGCTTTCGCCGACTATCAGAACACCCTCGCCGTAAACCTCAACAAGAACGCCGTGGCGGGTTATTCTCGGAGCAAGCTGACGGTTGAGAAAATTTATCAGTGCAGCAAGGAAGGGCGAGGTCTCCTCGTTTGTTGAAAGAAGAGGAACCTCGTATTTCTCACAGGCGCTAATCAGATAATCGGGAATTTCAAGACCCCTTGTTATAACCGCTGCCGCAGGATGAAGCCCAAGCCAGTTACCGAGGGCCTTTTCTCTTTCTTCTGCAGTCATATTGCGAAGGAAGCCAAGCTCCGTCCATCCGAGTATCTGAATTCTGAGCGGGTCGAAGAAATCAACATATCCCGTTAAAACAATTCCGGGGCGGTTGATTTCGTTTGTTTTAATTTCTATTTCATTAGCCGGCTTCGGAATATAAACAACCTCAAGCGAATGGTTATCTATAATTTTATCCAGCGTTACGAAATACTGCTGTGCCATATCAATCTCCTTATTTTGAGATAATTATGTTAATACATTGTCTATTATATAATATTTTCCGTGCGTTATCAAGAATAAATAAATTAAGAATTATTTAATTTTACTTTTTTATCCCCTTATGCTATAATGTGAACAAATTTCGGAGGTGATATTTTTGGAAAAACGTCTCAGAGTGGGAATAGGCTCGGAAGCATACGAACCGACTATTGACGGCGGTTGCACCGTTGCAAAATGCTACGCGGAATACATAAATAAAGAGCTCGGAGAGGCGATTGTTATAACGCCCGATAACCCGAACAAGCAGGATTACAAGTTTCCTTATCAGATATACAGATATAAAAGTCTTTTCACCTTTGGAGAAGGATACCCCGTTGGATGGCCGTTCAAAGAGCAGTTTGCCAATGATGTTATCAATATGAACCTTGATATTCTTCATTCCCACTGCCCGATTGCAACAAGCTACTTTTTCAGAAGAATAAACAGAAAAAAGCGAATTCCAACAGTTTTAACATACCACACAAAATATGAATACGACTATGAATCAAGGCTGAAATATATGCCCCCGATTAAAGCGAGAGCATACGGAATGACGCTGAACAATATAAAGGCAGCCGACGAAGTCTGGATAACAAGCGAAGGAACCTCTCAATCGCTCAGAAAGATGGGATATGAGGGCGACTATATTGTTATGCCAAACGGATGCGACCTTCCTAAAGCACTTTTTTCAGAGGACGAAAAAATGTCTATAAGAAGAAAGCACAACATTCCGAAGGATGTTCCGATTCTTCTTTTTGTCGGAAGAATGATGTGGTATAAAAATATAAAACTCATTCTCGACGCCTGCAAGCTTCTTAAAGACGGCAAACAGGATTTCAGGATGATTATGCTCGGCATCGGACCGGATGAAGGCGCAATCAGAAAATATACCAGAAAGCTCCTTCTCGACGACAAGGTTATTTTCACGGGTCAGATAACCGACAGAAAGGAAATCCAGCTTTATTACAGCGCAGCCGATTTGCTCGTTTTCCCTTCAATTTTCGACACAAACGGTCTT
>JAFUZY010000140.1 GCA_017476375.1 Eubacterium sp. | reverse complement strand
TGCTGTGAAATCTGCGCGTCCGCCATACTGAACAAGCTCGTTATATGCTGTTGTTAATGCTGTTGCAACCGCGTCGATTGCGCTCTGCTGTTCGGGACCGTAGTTACGAACGTTAACATCCGAATATGTTCCGCCGTTTGCAATTGCGGATGCGGCTGCCTCATATGCTGCCTTAAAGGTTGCCCAGCGGTTTGCGCTCCATCTTGCGTCATCATTATCAGCCTTATATGTGTTGCCAACTGCTTCGTCGGCTTCAACTGCTGTGTGGATGCTTGCATTTGTTGCAGCCTTTTCAAGGGACTTGTATGCGTTCCAGAGATTTGTGTATCTCGTCTGGCATTCTGCCTCAATATCTGCGGCGCTCATATTGCCGTAGTCCATATTTCCTCTTGCTGCTGAAAGAGCTGCTGAGAAAGCATTCCATGAATCGAGCTTATACTGCTGTTCATCTGTCTGAATTGCTTTGCACTGCTCGATGAGCTCCATAAGAGGAGCAATATTCATAACATATGTTGTCTGTGAATAAGGAACTCTGTCGTGTGAGTATCCGAGCCAGCGAATACCTGTATTTGTATATTTCCAGTAGTAAACCATACCGAAGTTTGATGAAAGAGTATGCTCGGTTAAGGTTGGAAGTGTTTCAGCAGTAAGCGCTCTCTTTGATTCTCTCGGAACAGCAAGAGTATAATCACCGTTCATATATGCCGAACCCTTGTTGGTTGTTACAGTACCGGTTATTGTTTCTGTATTTGAACCCTGAGTTGCGGAAAGATATTCATCAAAAATGAAGGAGGTGTCGGTTATTGCATTACCCTCAAGGTCGCAACCGAGCTTGCTTGCAGCCGATGAAGAAACAGTTAAGTTCTTGAGAACATAGGTGCTGTTTTCCTCGGTTGATGCTGAGAGCATACCCGGATAGTTTTCCGGGTCGGGAAGGCTTGTTGCACTTGGGTCTGCCCAGAAGAAAGAGGCTCCGCTTGATACGATTTCACCGATTTTATTTTCTTCGCTTATATCATAAACGTTGATTGAATCGAGGTGAGCATCAAAGGACTCTTTTGTGTACCATTCAAGGCTTGCTCCGCCAAGGTCGATTGTGAACGGCGCATAATCGGTTCTGAAAACAACAACATTGTTGTTTCTCTTGAAGGTGAGAACCCAGTTTTCATAGCCGTCGCCTGTTGAACGGATAACAGTTGAATCGTTTGCAGTAAAGCTACCGAAGGTTCCGTTTGTTATCTTATCGAAAGCAGGACGAAGAAGATTGATTGCATTGATAACTGCTCTTGTCTTCTCTTTATACTCTGCAATCTTGTTTTCAATACAGCCGTCTGTAAGAGCGTTAACGGTTACAACAAAGCTGTTTGCCGCGTTAACTGCAGTTGCAAGGTCTGCATAGTTACCGTAATCCTCTGATGAATAGTTAGCCGACAGAGCAACTGCCTCGTTCATTGAATTGTTGCCTGCAGTTAAAACCTTTGTGTCTTTATTTATTCTGAGTGCATAAACTGCAGCTCTGACTAATTTGAACTGAGCGTCAGCAAGAGCAGTTGACTCGTCGCTGAGATCGAGCTTAAATTTAGCGTTAGGATAATTCGCCTCTGCGCCCCAGATTGCAATTTTTGCTGCCGAAACAACTGCTTCAATATTTGATGCCGAATATGAATCAGCGGTAAACATTGCGCTGTTTGCAATGGCGGTTTCAGCCTCGTTAATGGCAAGCTCAAGCTGAGTTGAATCAACCTTTTCAACATTTGGAACTAAAACTGCACCGTTAAGAGCGTCTGCCTTATCCTGTGCGCCTGCAGCATCATTGTAGCCGGTTGTCTGAATATTCTCAAAAACATCAACAGCATTTTCATATGCCTCTGCGAAGGTTGCCCATGATTCAGTTGTGTAGCCCTCTGCACCTGCCTCATATGTGCTCTTCTTAGCATTGATTGCTTTTCTGAGGTTTTCGTAATTGGCGGAATCGGTTGTTGCCGTTGCAGCTTTAAGAGCTGTATCCGCTGCTTCAATTACACTTGCCGCTGCAGCTACATTGCTTGTATTGCTGTAATCATAGCTGTTAACGTTGAAGGCTGTTGCCTGGTCATATGCTGCAAGAACATTTCTGAGACCGCCCTGTGTATATGTGTTTTCGGAAACGCTGAGATATGCCATCTTTGAAGTGCCCTGCATTGTGTCAAGAAGCGCTTTATAGTTAAGCACATGCACCTGCATTGTTGGTGACATAAATCTTGTGTCATTTGCCTCATCGCCCGAAACTGCATACCAGTCGATTGTGTATGCCTTTGAATATTCGCTCTGGGTTCCGTAGAATCTGAGAACATTGGCAATTGAAGCCCAATAGTTTGTAAGCCCCCATCTAGACATGTTAAGAGCAGTTTCCGTTGAATTTGTTCCCGGTTCACCCTTAACTCTTCCCGTATCGGTTCCGCTGGTTCTGCCTATGGTCCATATCCAGTTTTTATTTCTGTTTGCATTTCCGTTTGAACCGTACCAAAGAGAATTATCGGCAGTTGTTCCCATTTTGAAATTCGGGCTTGCCGAATTATCGGTAGCTGATTTACAGGGATAAATCTGATAAACATATCTGTTTTTGCCGGTGTTCTTTTTTGCCATCGACATAACGGGCATTGCCGGAGTTTTCTTTCCGTCTAACAAGAGAACCGTGTTTGCCGGATACCAAAGCTCAATTTCAACATTTGCAATGGTTCCGCTCGTATACTTAGCACCGTCTCCCTCCAACGGACTTCCCCAATAGAGGATATTTCCGACTCCGTTATTTGCATATGCAGAATTATCCCCGCTGTCATCACCGAAATAAGGGGTTACGGAAGTTATTCCGTTATAGCTCCATTCGGTCATGTTATCCACTGCAGCATTTAAAGTATCTGCATATGCATCCAAATCAACATCAACATTGCCGTACTTATATGCATCGCGCGCTTTGTTTGCCTCAACATATGCATCATAAGCTGCGGTCATATTGACTCTGATTCTTCCGTCCATTGCCTGCTCATAATAGAGAATGGCATCATCAATTCTTGCTGTTGCATCGTCTGCAAGAGCAACGAATGGGAATGATGTTATTGCTAAAAGAACAGCCAAAATAACGGAAGTGATTTTTTTAGACATTTTTTTCATAAAAATTCCTCCATTTTTTTCTTGCACGCATTATCCTAATTTGCGCGCAAAATTACTCATAATTATAATATCATATTTAAACTAAACCGTCAAGGCAGCCTATATAATAACTTTTATGTTTTATCCCACTAAAAGTATAAAAAAGCACTCTGCTTGAATTTTTCCAAACAGAGTGCTTTGTTTAATGATTATCCGAAATAATCGTATTAATCTTCGCAGTGAAGAATCTTATATTTATTGCGTTTTCGCGGCTACTCAATAACAGCTGCATCTGTTACAGCGTCGGAATAAACAACGAATTGATTTGTTCCGTCGGTGTAAATCATATATGCCCTGTAAATTGTGTTGATTGTTGTGTTTGTTCCGATGAATTTCTTCGTGTTAACGGATATAACAAACTGATTTCCTGCCGTGTGCCGGCTCGATTTCATTCTTGCAATTCCGTTTGTTCCTGCGTTTGCAAGAGTTAAGTCCGCACTCGGTATCGTTCCGTTGAAGGTCGCCTTAAAGAGCATTCCCGATTCAACAAGCTCATAGCTTCCTGCAGGAAGAGTAAATGAGCCTATCATCGTTATCTTCTGTCCGTTTGATTCGTTGAGTATGCTCTTGTTTGCATAAACGGATGCGTTGTTGCTGTCGCCGACATTTACATAGCCGAATTCAACCGACGTGTTGAATTGTTCCTGCGTGTAAGGAATTACATAAACGTTTTCGCAAACTCTGAAGCTGTATGTATCGCCGTACATAACAACCTTCTCAACGCCTGCAAGCTCGTCTATCTGAGAATCATAGCCTCTGTATGCATCCCATGCTTCAAAATCATCTTCGCCCACAATTATCCATGCATAGATTTCATTACTTGCATAGCGGATACCCTTCTTGCCGCCGCTCATCGCAGTGGATTCTCCGTTGACCTTATAGATACCGTTTCCTCTTGTTGAGGTGCTGTATATTCCGCCCGTTTCTTCATCAGCGCTTCCGTCGCCGAGTTTGAACTCAAGAAGGTCGTTGTATTTAAGCTCGTCTATCGCATATGAAGAATCAGAGCCTGAAAGTCCCTGAAGAGTTACCGTGAAGAGATTTTCTTCATTTGTAAGCTCATAGTTTGCAAATACAACCATGTCTTCACCCGGTGTTATTGCCGTTACATATTCGGTGCTTTCTGCTTC
>JAFUZY010000139.1 GCA_017476375.1 Eubacterium sp. | reverse complement strand
TGACTGGGATGAGAATTTGGAATCCTTTACCTGCTCAAATTATCGCAGCAACACAGGTACTTGCAGTTGTCATTATATCCGTAACATTACGCTAACAAATCTTGTTTTTAAGCACCTGCAAAATGTTCTTTCCTACGTCCAGCAATTTGAGGAGGCATTTGTTGACAAAGAGATTGAGAAGGCAAATGCCGAGCATTTTGAAGCTATAAAGAAAGCGAAGAAGGATATTGTAAATCTTCAAACGAGATGCGATAACCTTGATGAGCTTTTCAAAAGGCTATATGAGGATATGGTGTTAGGAAGAATCAGCAACGAGCGTTTTGATATGATGTCGGCTGACTATGAAACTGAACAGAAAAGCATCAAAGCTGAGATTGAAAGGCTACAAGCACTGATAGACTCAGGTGAGCAAGAGCAATACGACCTTAATCAATTCCTTAAAAATGTTCGTAAGTACACCGACCCCGAAGCCTTAACCGCAGAAATGGTAAATGATTTGATTGACAAAATCGTTGTCCACGCTCCAGACAAGAGTAGCGGACACAGGAAGCAAAAGATTGATATTTACTACAAAGCCATTGGAATTACTAATATTGCCGATGATGAGGATTTAGAAAAAATACATCCTCAAAAACAACCGGCATAACAAAAAGAATAGCGGTACAGCCGCTAAACTGTATCGCTATTCATAAAACCTTCCTTATCGCACCCATTCATTTGAAGGAACTCCCTCGTTTTATTATTCAATTATAAAGCTATCCTTATCAACCGAGCAAAGAGGACAGGTCCAATCCTCGGGAAGCTCTTCAAAAGGTGTCCCGGGAGCTATGTTGTTTACGGGGTCACCCACCTCAGGGTCGTAAACATATCCGCAGACAGTGCAAACATATTTTTCCATTCTTTTTTCACCTCCTCATCATATATTTTATATTAACATCAATTATTAATCTTTTCAAGTAGTTCTTCGTGGTGCTTTGGCTGATTCTTCCTTACAACATACGCAGGAATGAAACAAAACAGCATAACAACTGCTGCGCCGATGAAAAGCTCCATCGGATAGACAATTTTGCTTTCATCCGTAACTCCTCTGTTTGCAGTATTTATTATAAACTGAGCAACAAGAGGTCCGATTATCATAGGAACAAGAACATACATAACCATTCTGCAACCCTGGAAGAGCCCTTCTTTACCTTCGGGGATATAATCCCTGTAGGAAGCAGTGAAAAGTCCTGCCATAACAAGGCTTACTCCGATAACCATTATTCCGCCGAATATAAGAATAATTGTCACAAGTCTTTCATTTTCGCCGATAAAGAATTTTGAAATCCAGATTATAACGCATCCGATTATGCCGATAATTATTGTTGGATAATAGAAATGCTTTTTGCCCTTTTTATCCATCAGCGCAGAAATAATAACCGAAAGAACTGCCGAAACGAGCATAATAATTCCGATTGGAATGATATAATTCTTTATCTTCATTGTTCCTTCAACTATGTTAAAAAGATAGTTAACATATATCTGGTATGCAACTGATGAAACCATATTTCCCGCTAAACACCAATAGAGCATTTTGTTTTGCCTTATAACCTTCGGCTGAAGAGAATATGTAAAATCAGATAAAAATGAATTATTCTTATTGCCCTTTATCCCCTTTTTATCCTGCATAAGAAGAAGTCCGATAACGCCGCCGATTGTTGTTATCATTCCGAGCATAATGAAAAACTTTTTCCAGTCGGAATGAGTTGCAGAGGCATTTGTTAAGCTATCGAAGCCACCAAAAACAACGGCAAGAGCAAAGAGGGGCATAACTGCCAGAACTGTATCAACTCTCGCTCTGTTAGCTGTATTTGTAATATCGGTTATCCATGTGTTGAAAGCGGCGTCATTACTTATTGAGCCGATTATAGACATAACGCAGTCCATAACAACAACCAATACTGCCATGGCGACGATTTTTTTCCTGCTCGGCTCCATCGGAACAAGGGCAAACATCATAATAGTGAAGCCCCATATGATATAGCCAACAGAAATGAACAGCTTTCTTTTTCCAGTTCTGTCACAAAGCGCTCCGCCGATAAGAGTTGAAAGCGTTGCGAAGATTGCCGAAAAAGCAACCATCAGCGTTGTTGCCCACGGCGCTCTTGTTATTTCATTCTGCATAAAGCGTGAAAAATACATATTCTCAACAACCCATGCAATCTGCCCGATTAATCCGAAAAGGATTATTGAACTCCATAGCCTCAGTCCCAAAGTCCCCGTTTTCTTATCGCTCATTCAATCACCTCAACTAAAACTGAAAACTCAATATTTTTAAGGGTATGCAATCTGTATTCCTTTGTCGGCGGAGGTCCGCAGGAGGCTGAGCCTGCGCCTAGCTGATAGTAATCAAGATGAAGGAAGGTTGTGTTGCAAAGCTGCAAATCCTCCTGATGAGCAGCCTTAGCACATTGCTGAGAGGTGAAATGGTCGGCAGAGAAAATTCGCTGTCCAAAGCCAAATGTAAAGCGCAAACCATCTGAGTTTTCATCCGTAACCTCAGCCCAGCGAACATCGCTTCGCATACCGCTTTCCTGAGGCTTGAGATATTTTTCGCGCATTTCATCAACCTTGCATTCATAAATGCCGAGCATTGCATGCTCATTGAAATCGGGAAGATTCGGCTTATCGCCAAGCCCGAAATACCTAACATTTTCAAACTCCCTCGGCATTTCAATGGTTAAGCCGAAGCGGGGTGCAAACATAATTCTTTTTGATGAAAGGCATTTAACCTCAATATTAATGCTGCCGTCAGCTTTAATAGAATATCTTATTCTCAGCTTTAAAAGCTTCTTTGTTTTGATAGTTGAAAGCTTATAAATTCCCTCAATAACAAAACTGTCGCCAAATTCCTGAGTTTTGATTTTACTGCAAAGAACAAGCTTTTCGCTTTCAAGGGCATAGCGCTTCCAGAGCATTTGGGGATACCTGTCGTTATCAAGCGGAGCGCGGAAAACGCTTATTCCAAAGCCTCTGTTGCTTCCAAAAGGAGCAGAATTGATAAACTCTTTTCCGTTTTTCTTATAGCTCTCGAACTCGCCCGTTTTCGTGTTGAAAATAATCTCTCCGTTTTCAATTTCAACAACGAGCTTGCTCTCGCTCTTTCTGACTTTCGGAGCATTTTCAAAGATACCAAAACTTGCTCTTACTTCGTTATATGAATAAACATCAACCTGCTCTGAGGCTATTTCAAAATCGCCGTCAAAATATCTTAAAATAACAGCGTCGCACTCAGAACATTCGATTTCCGTTTCAAAGCTTTCTCTCGGCTTAATATCAATTTCAAATTCGCCGCTGTTTTTGATTTCGCCATTCTTGCCGATTGCCGAGAACTCAACTCTAAAAGCGGCATTTTTGAAATAATTAAGATTTTTAAAGGTGAATATTTCGCCGTCATGTTCAGCCCGAACAGGGCGGAAGCAGTTTTTCATCTGATATGCGCCCGGGTGGGGCGTTCTGTCGGGGAAAAACAGTCCGTCAACGCAGAAATTGCCGTCGTGCTTTTCTTCACCGTGGTCGCCGCCGTAGGTATAGCGATACTTTCCGTTTTCGTGGTAAACAGCATGGTCGGCAAATTCCCATATGCAGCCGCCGAGCATATTATCGGCAGAGAGAATATCCTTTACATATGTTTCAAGCTCGCCTGCGCCGAGTCCCATTGCGTGAGCAAATTCACACATAAAAAACGGCTTTTCATAGAACTTCTTTTTAAGTCCTTTTCCCTCGGCTACCTTTTTAACCTTGCCCTGCCAGGGATACATCATTGAAATAACGTCATAGGCAAAGCGCTTAGTGCGAACAACGCCCTCATAGTGAATCGGGATTTCGGTTACTTTTTTAAGCTCATCATAGCAATAATCCTGATTGAGCCAGCCCCATGATTCATTACCAAGCGACCACATTGTTATGCAGGCGTGGTTTTTATCCCTTTCAAACATTCGCTGAACTCTGTCCCAATATCTTCCCTGCCACTCGGGGTTATGCGAGCAGGCTTTCGGCTTATGAAGCTCTGAAGAACAGCCATGAGTTTCAATATCGGCTTCGTCAACAACGTATATTCCGTATTCATCGCATAAATCAAGGAAAATCGGATCGGGTGGGTAGTGTGAGGTTCTGACGCAGTTAACGTTAAACTTCTTGAATATCTTTATATCCCTTTCCATATCCGAAACGCTCATAACATAGCCGTTTTTCGCGTCTGTATCATGGTGGTTAACGCCGAGAAGCTTAACAGCCTTTCCGTTAAAGGTAAAGATATTTCCTATTATTTTTATTCGTTTAAATCCAATCGGTCTTGAAATTATTTCGGCAACGGCACCGTTATTCATAAGCGTTATAACAAACTTATAGAGATTTGGCGTTTCGGCGCTCCACTCGTTAACCTCAAGACTGGCGAAACTGATTTCTTCTTCCTCTTTTGAGGATTTTATGCTCCTTGAAGCAATCTCCTCTCCGTCAGAGAAAAGGCTCGCCTTAATCTCGCATTCCTCTTTGATTTTCAGTTTTAAACGCAGGTTTAAATCATATGTTTTATCATCATTAAAGAGTGTTTTTGCCTCAAAGTCATAAACTGAGTTATCCCCTGTTTTAAAGAGCAAAACGTCACGGAAAATTCCGTTGCTTCTGAACATATCCTGCGCTTCAAGATATGTTCCGTTTGAAAACTTATGAACAAGGGCAATTATCTCGTTTTCGCCCTGAGTTAAATGCTTTGTTATATCAAATTCACTCGTGTTATGGCTGCCCTCGCTGTAACCGACATACTGCCCGTTAACAAAAACATCAAGCGCGCCGGCAACTCCGAGAAAGCTCAGGGTATAATTCAAGCCGAGGTCGGATATATTGATTATCTTTCTGTATATTCCGGCAGAGCAATCAAGCGGAATTTCAGGAGTATTTGGTTTAAACTGATACCTCGTATTAAGATAATAAGGCTTTTCATAGCCCGTATACTGCCACATTGAGGGAACGCTTACTTTATCGAATTTTTCCTTATCGCTGTTCCACTCGGCAGGAATATCCTCGCAGTTTTCAAAGTATTTAAAATCCCATTCACCTGATAAAACCTCAACCATCGAGGAAGAATATCTCTCGCTCCTTATATCGGCTTTTTCAGCCTCCTTCTCATTATTGAAAGGAATGAAATAAGAGCGTGGATTTAAAGTGTTTTCTTTAAAAACATCAAAATTTGCATAGTTTCCGTTTTTTAAATGATATTTCATATTCTCACCCGTTTCATAATCAGTTCAAAGGCGCACCCTTTTCCTGTAAATAACGGGAGGGCACGCAGACCCTCCCCGTTTCATTCGCTTATCTTTCCTGCTTACTGCAGATTGCTTTTATTATTTCTTCCATTTCATTCATATGCTCTTCCATACTGAGGGCGAGCTTCATTTGGTTTCTTGCGCGAACAAGATTATGTTCGCTGTAATGAGTTTTAAAATAAACGTCTCCGTTGAGATAATCCGTTAAAAATCTCATAACCAGCTCAAGGGTTAAAAGCCATGCCGAAAAAGCAAGATGGTCTTTCTCGCACTGATTAAGCGTTTCGCCGCACTCGCCCAAAAAGCCCTCTGCAAACGCCCTGAAATATTCAAGATTAACGCCAACCTTTGATAAATCCTTTTCATCATCAAGCGCCGTGTTTGCGCCGAATCGGATTGCGTCGCCGAAATCATAGAGCGCAAGACCGGGCATAACCGTATCGAGGTCAATCACGCAAACGCATTCAAGAGTTTTTTTATCAAACATAACGTTATTGAGTTTTGTATCGTTATGAGTAACCCTGAGAGGAAGCTTCTTTTCATCAATCAAATCAACGAGAACGCCCATTTTATCCTTTCTCGCTTTGATGAACTCAATCTCCTCCCTGCAGGTTTTTGCTCTATCCATAACATCCATTTCAAGAGCAGGAAGAAACTCGTTTTCATAACGCCATTTTGTGTTATGAAAATTCTCAATTGTTTCATAAAGGGAATCCGCGTCGAAATCGCCGAGCATTCTCTGAAAACGCCCGAAAGCAATTCCGCTTGATTTAAACATATCCGCATTTTCCGCAAAATCAAAACTGACGCTGTCTTTAACAAAAATATATGCTCTGTAAAAAGAGCCGTCCGCGCATTTATAATACTTTTTGCCGTCGTTGGTTTTAATAAAATGAAGGGTTTCCCTGTTTTCATCACCGCCGTTTTCACGGATGACGTTTCTCAGATATGATGTAACGGCGAAAACATTATCCATAAGCTCATCAACATTTTTGAAAACGCCGTTATTAACCTTCTGAACAACATATTTCTGCTCTGAATCATCTTTCTTATACTTTGCTATATAAGTTTTGTTGATATGGCCGGAGCCGAATTCCTTAACGGAAACAAATTCGCCCTCAAACGCAAAATTGCCGAGCGCCTCTCTTAATTCTTCCATAGAATTTCTCTTTCATATTATTCTTGTTTTCATAATACCACATATTGTTAAATTAATCAATTATAATTATAAGTTGAAAAAATCCTTTGCATAGTGTATTATAAACTTGTATAACAATTTAACCCAAAAGGAGAAAACTATGAAAATTAATATTTCACCAAACATTAAGTATATCGGAGTCAACGACTACGATATAGACCTCTTTGAGTCGCAATACATACTTGAAAACGGAATGGCATATAATTCATATCTTATTCTTGATGAAAAGATTGCAATCTGCGATTCAGTTGATAAAATCGCAATCCAAAGATGGTTGAATAATCTTGATGAGGCTCTTGAAGGAAGAACGCCCGATTATCTCATTGTTCATCATCTTGAACCCGACCATTCAGCAGGAATTGAGGCTCTTGCAGAGAAATTTTGCAACCTTAAAATTGTTGTTTCAAACGGAGCGCTCAGAATGCTTCCTCAGTTTTGCACAATCGACCCTGAAAGAGTTATTGCGGTTAAAGAGGGCGAAGAGCTTTCGCTTGGAGAACATAAATTAACCTTCTATATGGCGCCCATGGTTCACTGGCCCGAGGTTATGGTTTCATATGAGAGCAAGGACAAGGTTCTTTTCTCGGCAGACGCTTTCGGAAAATTCGGAACAATTGATGCAGACGAAGGATGGAGCTGCGAGGCAAGAAGATATTATTTCAACATTGTCGGCAAATACGGAAAGCAGGTTCAGGCGCTTCTTGCAAAAGCTTCAAAGCTTGATATTGCAACCATATGCCCGCTTTACGGTCCGATTTTAACCGAAACAATCCCCGAGGTTGTTAAGCTTTATGATACCTGGTCAAAATACGAGCCTGAAAACAGGGGCGTTTTCATTGCCTGCGCTTCAATTCACGGAAACACCCTCGGCGCAGCAGAAAAGATGAAGGAAATTCTTGAGGCAAAGGGCTGTCCGAGAGTTGCAATGGCAGACCTCTGCAGAGAGGATATTGCGGAATGTGTTGAAGACGGCTTTCGCCACAGTGTTCTTCTCTGTATGGCTTCAAGCTATGATGCAGGAGTGTTTGCGCCTATGGCTGATTACCTTCACCACCTTGAGATTAAAACCTTCCAGAACAGAACCGTTGCCCTTGTTGAAAACACATCTTGGGCGCCGAGTGCTATCCGAACAATGAAGGCTCAGTTTGAAAAGATGAGCAATATAAATATTCTTGATAAAACTGTTTCAATCAAAACAAGGCTGACAGAAGAAAATATCAAAGAGCTTGAAGAGCTTGCAGATGAGATTATGAAAAATATTTAAAGTTGCGAGTTCCGGTTCGTTTGCGACCGCTCCCAGTGGGAGATGAAGGGAGCAAAAAGAACTGCCGAACGGTCAAAATTTGTCGGCGCTCCAAGCCGATAACAAATTTTGGGAACCGTTGGTCGGAGTCGTTGGTTACTCGGCTTCGCCTCAGACAATTATTATATAAAATGGAGTTGATTTTATGAATATTTGGGCATTAACAAAACTATCCTACGGCGTTTATGTTGTTACCACATGGGCAGAGGGCGGAAAGCCAACCGGCTGCACTGCTAACTCTGCAATGCAGGTTACTGCTGAGCCTGCAACAATTGCAGTCAGCATTAACCACGATAATTTCACAAATGAATGCATTAAAAACACGGGCAGATTCGCAATAAACATTCTCGGCGAAAACAGCAAACCGCTGACAATCGGAACTTTCGGTTTCAGAAGCGGAAGGGATTTCGATAAATTTGCCGAGCAGCCGACACTTAAAGATTATATGCCGATTATTGATGACGCCGTTGCATATATCACCTGCAAGGTTATAGATACAATGGAAAGCGAAACACATACCGTTTTTCTCGGCGAGGTTTGCGACTGCGATATTCTGAATAATGACGATAATCCGATGACATATGCATATTATCACAATGTTATCAAGGGCAAATCCCCGAAAACAGCACCAACATATATAGAAGAAAAATGATATTTTTCTTCTATATAATTGAGAATTAATAATTTCGTGTCGCAAGCGGCGATTTTAAAAAAACAGAAAGGAAAAAGATGGATACTTTCAGAAACTTTATTGATTCCTCACTGCCCGACAGGAAAGGCGGCGACATCCTTTATCGTTTTAAGGTTAAGACCTTAAACGAAATGAATGAAAGATATAAGGAGGTTTCCTCAAGAGGCATTAATAACGAAAAGGTTCTTAAAGACCTTGTTATAAGCGAACACGAAAACATAAAATCAGATTATTTTAATTATCTGAGAGAGGAATCGGCAAAAAGAACCGCAAAAAGAAGAATTATACTCAATATTTCAGGAAGCATAATTTATATTATTGCTCTTGTTATTCTCTTCCTCGGAATCAGCTTTTCAACAAAGGAATGGTCGCAGACCTGGGTTATTATGGTTGACGGCATTCTTCTCTGGGTTTCATATATGCTCACCCTCGGAGTTGCGGTTATAACTAAAAAGCTCAAAAGGGTTTTCCATTTTATTGCAAGAATTCTGCTCGGACTTGATGTTATGGTTTTAACAGTTGCTTGCTTTATCTTTGCGCTTGCCGTTCTTGACCTTCCCCATTCTTGGACAATTGTTGTCGGCGGTGTTGCGATGATATTCATTGCGGATTTGATATATGCGCTTATATCGAAACAACGCCTTGTCATTCTTAATTCCCTTGCATATATTCCGAGCATATGCACAATGGCATACATCATTCTCGCAGCAATCGGAATTCTTTCCTGGGGACGGGGCTGGCTGCTTATTATTCTCGGACTTGCAATTGATTTCATCCTTATTGCGTCAACCTTGACGAAAAGCAGAATTGAAGACGAGGAGGCATATGAAGAATGGAACGAAGACTAAATGCTGAACTTTGGGACAAAATGCACTATCTGTTTCGTGATTTCAACGACAGAATGGTTCACGTTGAGCTTCACTATGATTTTGAAATAAATATCGAAGCGCTTAAAACTGTTTTGGTTTGCTTCTTTGAGAAGGCGCCCGTGCTTCATTCCTCGTTCACCGATAACCGCATTCATCCCTACTGGACTGTTAAGGATTACAACATCAATGATGTTTTAACCGTCAGAGAGGTTGAAGAGGAAAACCTCAGCGAGGAGATAGACAGATTTTTAATGCAGTATATTCCTCCCGAAGCTGATATTCAGATGCACGTTGCGGTTTTCAATCACGGCGGAAAATCCGTTCTTCTCATAGTTGAAAACCATATGTGTATGGATGGCGGCGACCTGAAATACTTTGTTAAATCACTTTGCAAAAACTACAACGAATATATTGAAAACGGCATAAGCCCAACCCATCTCAGAACCGGCACGCGCTCCTATCAATCGGTTTACGAAGACTTTTCTGCAACCGAGAAGAGAATGGCGAAAAAACTTTATAAAAACATCAATTCTAAGGATAACCACGGTTTTCCGTTTACGCCTAACAGCATTCAGGACAAATCCTTTATTGCAAGAAGAAAAATTCCTGCCGAGAAATTTGATTTAATCAGAGCCGCAGGCAAAAAGCACGGTGCAACAATAAACGATATGGTTCTCGCGGCATATTTCTATTCGCTCTATGAGCTTGCAGGCTTTTCGCCGAACGAAAGCGTGAGTATCTCCTGTGCGATTGATTTAAGGCGTCACCTTAAGGACGACGAGGGTCAGGGCGTAACAAACCACACAGCGTGGATGCAGTGCAAGATTCCGAAAAGAGGAGAAGATATTTTCAAAACACTTGAATACTGCGTTAAATCCTCAAATGAATTTAAGCACGACCATTTTATGGGGCTTCACGGGCTTCCGCTGCTTTCCTTCGGATATAAGGCAATGCCGCTTTCTATCAGCGAAGAGGTTATCAAAATCGGATATGCCAATCCCCTGCTTGCAATGAGCAATATAGGTATACTTGAGGTTGATAAGCTTGCTCTTGAGGGCCACGAGCCAACCGACGGACTTATGAGCGGAGCGGTTAAATACAAGCCCTATGCGCTTCTTTCCTTAACCTCAATAAGAAAGGAAATGACCCTTTCAATGTGTTGCAGAGGAAACGAAGAGGATAAAAAGAAAATCAATGAATTCTTTGATTTGATTATCAAAAACCTTGATTCGATGATATATTAGGAAGAGCTTTGAGTGCCGAGCGCCGAGTTCCGGTTCGTTTGCGACCGCTCCCAGTGGGAGATGAAGGGAGCAAAAAGAACTGCCGAACGGTCAAAATTTGTCGGCGCTCCAAGCCGAAAACAAATTTTGGGAACCGTTGGTCGGAGTTTTTGGGACCTGCGGTCGGCATTTTTTACTGAATTGAAAATTGAAAATGTAAACTATAATCAGAAATCAGACAGGGGACAGTCCCCTGTCTGACACAATAATACACATATGGAACGAATATAATCGCAACAATCGGAACGCCTATTTGCGTTCCCCAAAATTCGTAATTCGTCACTCGTAATTCGTAATTGAATAGCCAAAACCGCCGCAGGCTCGATGCCTACGGCGGTTTTCTTTAGTTTTAAAATTATAAAAATGAAACGAACATTTAGTAATTATTAAATTTTGGCACGGTTATGCGCTTTTTAGCCAGCCCTATTCACTGCGTAGTGCTTCGATTGGGCTGAGCTTTGCTGCTTTTCTTGCAGGATAAATTCCAAAGAAAAGTCCGGTTCCGCTTGAAAACAGGAGAGCGAGAAGAATAATCCATATGCTTATCTTAGGCGTTATATTTATCAGAGCGCAGGCGCCGAAGGCTCCTGCAATTCCGAGAACAACTCCGATTAGTCCTCCGATTAAGCAAAGAATTATTGATTCGGTTAAGAATTGCATTGTTATTACCCCTGTTTTTGCACCGAGGGATTTTCTTATACCGATTTCCCTTGTTCGTTCCGTTACCGAAACGAGCATAATATTCATAACTCCGATACCGCCGACAATGAGCGAAATTGCGCCGACACCTGCTATAAAGATTGTTAAAACCTTCATAACTATATCAACGATTTCGATATATGTTGCCATATTCTGGGCAGTATACATTCCCTTTTCGTAGTTTCCGTGAGCAGCCTTAAGATAGTTTACGGTTGCATTGCCGACTGCGTCATAATCCGCACCCTCTTTTGCAATAACGAAAACATTTGAAAGATTTGTTCCGCTTCCGGTTATCTGGGTTAGGGTTGTGCAGGGCATAAAGAGTGCGATAACCGGCTTATCCGACTGGGATTTAAACATCTCGCCGAGGTTACCTCCGCCGCCGAGCGAGCTTGCCATGGAATCAACGTTCGCAACTCCGCAAACCTTGATATTCATTGATTTTCCGCTTGAGGCGACTGTTATTGTTTCATTTGTTGCATCCTCGTATCCGTAAACGGTTTTTGCGGATTCAATACCCATAACTGCAACGGGCGAATTTGCATCATATTCCTCATCGGTAAAGAAACGTCCATGGTCGCAGGTGTTTGTCAGAGCAAACTGAACATCACTGTTAACGCCAACCATCATAACCGTTGCCTCGGTTGCAGTTTTATTAATCAATGCTCTTCCGAAGCCCATAAGCATCGGTGAACAGCGCTCAACGCCGTTAACCTTATTTTTTATATTTGAAACATCTTCAAGTGTTATAAAGTCGTTATCTGTCGCCTGGGTTTCATCAACCGAAACAAGAACGGCGTTTGAACCCATATCCTGAATAAGACCGACTATGTAGTCCCTTACTCCCGTACCTGCGCCGACAATCATAATAACCGAGGTTATGCCGATTATAATGCCGAGCATCGTAAGCAAAGAGCGCATCCAGTTTGACTTAATACACTTGATGGCAATTTTTAAGCTTTCTGTTATATTCACTGAAATACCTCTTAGTTTACTCTTACTTTAAAGGTTTCTTCCTCGTAGTCGGAAGCAGGGGTTGAAACAATCTTGTCGCCGATTGAAATTCCGCTCTTTATCTCATAAGCAGTATCCGAGGTTGCACCTGTTTCAATAAGAGTTTTGGTAACGGTTTCATCCTCCTCGTTATACTTATAAACATATGTTCCCTCTTTTTCAAGAACAATTGATTCAATCGGAACTGTCGGAACATCGCTGTATGAACCTGTTTTTATATCAACGCTTGCTTCAAAACCTGCGATAATATTATCATCGGGCTCGAAAATCTTAACAACACATTCAACGCCTGCGCCTGAATCGGTTAGCGAAGAAAGACCGCTTATTCCTGCCATTGAGCCAACAGAATCAAGAAGCGAGTTAGAGGATTTACCTGTTGCTGTCGGCGCAATGCTTACGATTTCGCCGGAATATGTTCCGTATGCCGACTTTATTGTTGCGGGCATTCCGAGTGCAACCTTATGAATATCATATTCACCAAGAGAGATGACAACCGAAAGTTCGCCGAGATTTTCAATCTTGATTCCTGTCTGGAGGGCAGAGGTCTGCTGACCCTCTTCAACAGTGCATTCGGTAACAACACCGTCAACGGAGGCAACCCATCCTGCCTGAAGCTCTTTCTGAGATTTTCTGAGTGTGTCAAGAGCGCTCCTTGTTGTGTTCATAACCTGCTTCTGAGCGTTCACAACTGATTTATCTGCGCCTACTGAGAAGATTTCTTTTTCAGCATAAAGAGCTGCAAGCTGAAGCTGAACGCTTGTCAGCTGAACGTTATCGTTGCTTGCAAACGCCTCGCCGATTTCATCCCACTCAACATTCTTAACAGCTGCTTCAATTGTGTCAACAAGAACTCCGCTTTCAATTAAGAGTTTTGTTTCATCAATAAGGCCCTCCTGAATTGACTCGGAAATAGCCTTGCCGACTGCAGTAGCAATAGCGTCTGCGCTATACTGACCTGTTGCAAGCTCGTCTGCAATTGTTTGCATAACGGTTCTTGTAATCTCATTTGTTGTTTCAATATCTTCAGCAAGCTCGTTAATAGTTGTTGCAAGGTCGGTTAACGCTTTAACTGCTTCTTCAATAGCGTCTGAACCGGCAGTTGGTAATCCCGGGATAACGGGGTCTGCTGCAAGGCTCTTATTTGATTTTAAGGCTGCGTTAAGAGAAGGATTTGAGCTGCTGCCCTTTGAAGCAGCTTTTTCAAGTCTTTTTTCTTCTTTTTCAAGAGCGCTTATTCTCTTGTTAACCCCTCTGAGCTTATTTGCCGCCTCCTTCTGCGACTTAACTGCATTGTTATATGCCTTTGCGGAGTCGCTGTATGTTGTTTGAAGCGAGTTAATCTGAGCGTCAAGCTCCTCCGTGCTGAAGGTTGCAAGCTTATCGCCCTTCTTAACCTTATCTCCAACCTTAACAAAAACCTCTTTGCAGTTTGCAATGGTTGCCGCGCTGTATTCCCTGCTTGTTGATGAGGAAACAGTTCCCGTTGCGCTTACGGATTCAACAATATTGTCTGTTCCGATTGTTGTCAGAGAAACAACGGGAGTTTTGTTTTTCTGAGAAACCGCAAATATCGAACCCGCCGCCACTGCAATAACAAGAACAATGCAAATGGGAATGATTATCTTCATTTTTTTACTTTTTTTAACGGTTGCCATATTTTTAACCTCTTAAATTATGTATTATTAATATAGGACTATATTAGTATAATTCCAAATAAATATATTGTCAATATTTTATACTTGAGTTTATCTTATTTTTGCGCCGAAAAAATTATATGCAAAGTTCCAGTAATCTTCTTTGAGTTCCTTTTTCTCCTTTAAGAAAACAACATAATCCTTTGCGTTAACATATCCGTCCCCGTTGAAATCATAGCCCTGAAAAACAACAGCGCCATATTCAAAATCCTCGTTTTCAACATCAATGTGAAGTTCAATATTTTCACCGTTTTTGTTTTCAAAAACGAGGTCTAAATCATCAAAGGTGTTAACGCTCCAGTTTCCGTTTTCATCTATAAAATATGTTCTGTCGTTTGCAAAAAAGCTTGCATAAGGATACGGAACATTATGCGAATGTGAGCCGTCCGGCTTTTCCATCAAAACAGCGGTGCCGCTGACTGTAACGGCAGGAGTAGGAACATAATTATCCTTATAGGAGTTGCCGCAAAGAATACAGGTGAATACCGAATATCCGTCATCATCAACCGTATAAGGAATAACCTCCTCTTCATAACTATGCTCAACATAAACGTTAAATGAGCTTTCAATCTCGCCGATTGCGATATATGATTTGTTTTCTCCGCAAGTGAAGGGCGTCTCGCTCTGCTTATCGGCAAGGGATATTTCCCTGTTATCAAAATACATATTTGAGTAATATATTCTGTCCTGATAATCTCCGCCAAATGAAACAGTCAGGATGAAATTTTCAAGCATTGCATCATTGATTTCAAAGACTCTGTTCGAGTCGTTATTCAGCTCTCCCTCGTCAGCTCTGAAAGAAAGCTCACCGAGAATATCAAAGGAAAGTATTTCATCAGGATAGACAATAACCGAATATTCACCGACGGACTTTACAGAACTAACGGCAATGCTGTATTCCTTGCCCGCTTCAAGCTCATAGCTTAGGCAGAAATTCAGATTATCTTTTGAAATATCGTCACCCCGACCTATTTCGCCGTTTTCATCGGATATTATTGCTGTTAAATCAACCTCTCCGGTTGAATAGATATTATAAGTCCGGGTCGTTTTCGGAACAAAAGAATAATTATATGTATGCTGAGTTGTTTCTTCAATATACTCATTGGTGTTAACAACGCCCATTTCAAGCGGAATAACATCAATCAGCTCATAAGGAATGGCTCTTGCTTTTGCGTACGCCATTGCGTCCGAGCCTGAAAAAAGTTTCATTGAAACGCCTTCATATTTCTTCTTACTGTCGTTGAAGCCGAAGGCATACGTTCCCATTGTTGCACCCAGCGGAACAGATAATTCAGAAAGCTTCGGGCAGTTCATAAATGCATAGCTTCCTATTTTCACAGGCGAGCTCAGCGATTCAAAGCTTACGCTTTCTAAAACAGAACAGCGGTGAAAAGCATAGTTTCCGATTGAAGAAACGCTGTAAGGTATTTTAACACTTTCAAGCTTATAGCACTGCTTGAAGGAGTTTTTAGCTATACTTGTCAGCGTATCCGGAAGGTCTATACTTTTAAGCGAGATGCAGTTTTCAAACGAGCTTGCGCCGATTGATTTCACCCCGAAGGGAAGCTCATAAGACTCAATCGAATCATTATATGCAAGCGCATAGTTTCCGATAGTTTTGAGCGTTGAGGGAAGTTGAACTTCAGGCGCACAAACCTGATATAAAACATAACTGCCTATTCCCGTTATTCCTTCACCGATAACAACCCTTTCGATGGAGCCGTCGCTGCGCCAGTAAAACCAAGGCTGAGAGGCGTCGTTGTTAATCATATTGGGAATATTTCCGTTTCCGCTCAGGGTCAGCGTTTTATCAGAAACGCTGTATTCATAGTATGTATCCGAGCTTGCAATTCTTGTTTTTGCAATATCCGTTGTCTGAACGGCTGAGGCTGAAAGACAAAACGAAAAAGAAGATGCAAGCACAGTAAGAGAAATAATCAAAGCAATTATTCTTTTCACTTTATCATCCCCTGTTTTAAATAAATTAACTCACTTTGTATTATAACACAGTTAACGAATTTAAACAAGCGATAAATTTTGACGTAAGGGGACAGGCGCTGCGCGAATGATGAATTATGAATGATGAATTTCGGGTCGCTGCGCTCCGATTTTATTATCGTCGGACGAAATGGGCGCTCCCTCCGCAGCACACGGGGACATTCCTCGCCCTTTCCGAACCCTTTTTGTTAGATTTGCGTAGAGGTGTGTCCCCATGGCGAACGAATAGACGCAGCCTCTTTACTACACCAATGGCAGGCGAAAGCGGTCGCTCCCTTTTCCCATCAGTCTGGTAGACCAACCGTCAAATCAAGGGGACAAAGCGCGAAAAGTTTTCGCGCAGCGATATTCGTTTCCGGTAATCAACCATTTCAGCAAGCTTCTTGTTTTCTTGAAAATGGGACAGGGGTCAGACCCCTGTCCCAGCC
>JAFUZY010000138.1 GCA_017476375.1 Eubacterium sp. | reverse complement strand
TGCTGTGAAATCTGCGCGTCCGCCATACTGAACAAGCTCGTTATATGCTGTTGTTAATGCTGTTGCAACCGCGTCGATTGCGCTCTGCTGTTCGGGACCGTAGTTACGAACGTTAACATCCGAATATGTTCCGCCGTTTGCGATTGCAGATGCGGCTGCCTCATACGCTGCCTTGAAGGTTGCCCAGCGGTTTGCGCTCCATCTGCCGTCTCTGTTATCTGCTTTGAAGATATTACCAACATTTTCATCACCTTCAACCGCAGTATGAATGCTTGTGTTTGTTGCCGCAGGTGATAAGAGCAGCTCAGTATATGCATCCCAGAGATTTGTATACCTTGTCTGACAGGCGTTTTCAATATCCGAGGCATTCATATTGCCGTAATCCATATCCGCCCTTGCAGACGACAGCGCAGTTGCGAATCTGCTCCACGCCTCCGTTTGGTATTCACGCTCTTTATCCTCATAGCCGCGGCAACGCTGAATAAGCTCAATAAGAGGAGCAACATTCATAACATATGTTGTTTGGTTATACGGCACTCTGTCGTGGGAATATCCCTGCCAGCGAATCGTGTTTTTGGTGTATTTCCAGTAGTAAACCATACCAAGATTTGAATCAAGGGTATGCTCGGTTATCTTCGGAAGGGTGTTTTTTGAAAGCGGATATTTAGTCTCTCGCGGAACAAAAAGAGTGAACTGAGCATTTATATATGCCGTTCCTTTATTTGTTACAACCGTTCCTGCCGGATTATCGCTGCTTTCACCCTGAGTTGAGGAAAGTAATTCGTCAAAAACAAAGGAGGTGTCGGTTATTGCCCTTCCTTCAAGATTGCAGCCCAGCTTACTTGCCGGTGAAGAGCTTACCGTTAAATCCTTAAGAGTATATGTGCTGTTTTCCTCTGTTGAAGCGGAAAGCATTCCCGGATAAAGGTCTTTGTCCTTTACAATATCTACCTCACCCGGATTAAAGGGCGTTGTTGACCACGAGGTAACAAGCTCGCCGATTTTGTTTTCTTCGCTTATGTCATAGATATTAATTGAATCAAGGTGAGCGTCATAATCATAATCCTTTGAATACCACTCAAAGGTTGCGCCGCCAAGGTCAACTGTAAACGGTTCATATTGAGTTCTGAAAACAACAATATCGTTATCGCGAACAAAATTGAGCGTCCATCTCGGTCCGCCGCTTGCGTCACCGGTTGAACGAACCGTTGTCGGAACGCTCTTTGTCATACTGCCGAAGGTTCCGTTTGTTATCTTATCGAAGGCAGGACGAAGAGTGTTTATAGCGTAAATAATCGCGCGAACCTTTTCTTTGTATTCCGAAATTTTGCTTATAATACAATCAGGCAAAACATTATTAACAGTTGCCACAAAGCCTTGCGCAGCCGTAACTGCTGATGCAAGCTCGGCAAAATTGCCGTAATCTTCGGAGGAATAATTCTTCGCAAGAGCAATCGCCGAAGTCATTGAATTATCGTTTGCGGATGCAACAACGGTGTTTTTATCAATACTAAGGGCAAAGATTGAATCCCTCAACTGAGTGCATAAGGCTTCTGCGAGAGCCGTGTTTTCATCACTCAGATTAAGCTTGAACTTTGCATTGGGATAGTTTTCCTCATTTCCCCAAACGGCTGTTTTTGCATTTCTTACAATGCTTTCAATATCGGAGGCGATATAGGAACTTTCAACAAACATTTCACTGTTTGAAATTGCATCGTCAGCCTCGTCAATAAGCATCTCAAGATACTCTGTGTCAATTTTATCATAAAGAGGAACAAGGTCGATTGAATTGAGCAAATCGGCAAGCCTTTGGGCGTAATCGCTTGTTGCCTGTTCATCCGTCGTGCTGTTGTAGCCGGTTATCTGAATATCGGCAAAAACATCGCATGCAGCTTCATATGCTGATGAAAACTCCGTCCATGAAACAGGCTTATATCCCTCTGAGCCTGCATCATATATGCTTTTCTTTGCATTTATTGCGCGCCTTAAATTTGAATATCCCCTTGTGTCTGAAACGGCAATCGCGTTTTTCAGCTCTTTATCTGCATTTTCAATTTTCTTTCCGATTATTTCAACATTATCAATGTTGTCGGCATAGTTAACATTAACAGGGTCGATTGCTGTTGCCGCGTCGTATGCAACAAGAACATCTCTTAAGCCGCCCTGAGTGTATGTATCCTCCGCAACCTGAAGAAGACCTTTTTTGGTTTCCTTCATCGTTTTCAGAAGGGGTTCATATTTAACTATATGAATAGGATATTTCGCATCAACATATCCTATTTCATCCGGACTGTCGCCCGAAACTCTGTAAAACGGAATTGAGTTATAGGTTTTGTAGTACCCGTCAAACGAGCCGATAAATTTAACAACATTTCCCATTGAAATCCATCTGCCGTCGTGGTAAAGGCGGGTTCTGTAGGTTTGGCTGACTGCGCCTGCCTGACCCATTGCAAAGCCCATATTTCCCTCGCCGTTATCCTCTTCCTGAACGGCGTTGCCCATATTAAGTCCCATAGTCCAGGTCCAGTTATAGTTTCGGTTTCCCAAATTGTATGTTGTTGAAGCGTGCCAGTTATCGGTTAATCTGAAGTTATCGTTATTTGCGTTATCTTCAAGTGATTTGGAGGGGTAGAGCTGCCAGAACCATCGTGTGCTTTTATAAACATTTTTCATTGCCATTACTAAAATCGGAAACTGAGGAAGCTTGCCGCTGTCGTCAACAAGAAGAACAACATTCGGATAGCACCAAAATTCCATATTAGTATTTCCGACCCAGCCGCCTTCAACCTTACTGCCGATGCTTTCATCCGCCCTTTTCCACGCAAGAACATTTTGGCATCCGTATTGCTCAAATCGGGCTAAATCTTCAGCTCCCGTGCTATCATCCTGAAACGCCTGATTTCCCGTTGAAATAATATCAATGAATTTTTTTGCATACTGCTGTTGCCACGGCGTCATCGCATTTGTTTTGGCTGTTAGATTTCTTGTAAAACTTTCAATATCAATATTAACTCCGCCGTATTTATATGCATCAAGGGCTTTGTTTGCCTCAACATACGCGTCATATGCCTCTGTCATATTAAGCAGAATAGTTCCATCCATCTTGCTTTCATATGCTTTTATTGCATTTTCAAGATTATTGAGTGATTCATCAGCTAATGCGCTTATGGGCATAACCGAAATCAGTAAAACAGCACAAAGTAACGCAGCCGTTATCCTTTTAATAATCTTTTTCATAAATCCGACGCTCCTTTATCGGGTTAATATAATAGTTTTAAATAAACTACCTCATGTTCATATTACTACATTTCATCACAATCGTCAAGTTGTATAAATTCAGCAACTATAACATCCACTTTGGGACAACCGGGGACTGTCCCCAATTATCCAAAAACAAAACCGCTACGGAAAAATCCGTAGCGGTTTTCTTAAATATTAGTTTCCTCCGAAGTAATCGTATTCGTCTTCATCGTGAAGATCCTTATCCTTATCGGGGTCGGAAGGGTCTGTTGAAACATCCTCGAAAATACTGTATTTGCGGATTTCAACTTCGGGTTCAGAATAGATTTTTCTCATTTTACTCATCCTCCTTACGCAAGGTCTGCAGATGCAGTTACAGTGTCTGAATAAACAACAAACTGGTTTGTTCCGTCTGTGTAAATCATATATGCTCTGTAAATACCGTTGATTGTAACTCCGTGAAGCTTTGATGTGTTAACAGAGATAACAAACTGATTACCTGCTGTGTGCTGGCTTGATTTCATTCTTGCAATTCCGTTTGTTCCGACATTGCCGAGTGTTAAATCCGCTGTCGGAATTGTTCCGTTGGTTGTTGCCTTGAAGAGCATACCTGCTTCAACAAGCTCATAGTTTCCTGCCGGAAGAGTGAAATTACCAATCATTGAAATCTTCTGACCGTTTGTTTCATTAACGAATCCGTCTGTTGCATAAACGGTTGCGTTGTTGCTGTCGCCGACATTTACATAGCCGAATTCAACCGATGTGTTGAATTCTTCCTCTGTGTAAGGAATTACATAAACATTTTCATGAACTCTGAAGCTGTATGTATCGCCGTACATAACAACCTTTTCAACACCTGCAAGGTCATCTACCTGAGTATCATAATCCCTGTATTCATCCCATGCTTCATAGTCGCTCTCATTGACGATTACCCATGCATAGATTTCATTATTTGCATAGCGGATACCCCTTCTGCTGGTTCCGGGTAAGGTTACAACTTCTCCGTTAATTTTGAAGA
>JAFUZY010000137.1 GCA_017476375.1 Eubacterium sp. | reverse complement strand
GAATACCACGCCCGAGCAGATGAAGATGTTTTTAACTCGTTTGGGCTTTCGTTCAAAAATGGTTGTAACGGGTGATATAACCCAGATAGATTTGCCCGACGGGAAAAAATCGGGACTTAAAACCGTTCTTAATATCCTTAAAGATGTTGATGATATTGCAATAACATATTTTAACCAGAAGGACGTTGTTCGCCACAGGCTTGTTCAGGATATTATAAAAGCATATGAAAAGTACGAGGAGAAAATAAAAAAATGAACCAGGCAAAGGTTTTCATAACTGATGAGCAGAAGGCTGTTTTACTTCCGCGAGGAACAAGAATGTTAATCAGAAGATGCTGTAATGCCGTTCTTTTTGAAGAGGAGTTTGACGGCAAGGCTGAAATCAGCGTAAGCATTGTAGACAACAAGGCTATTCATACCCTTAACAAGCAACACAGAAATATTGACAGGGAAACGGATGTTCTCTCTTTTCCGCTCGGTGAAAACGGCGAATATGATGTTAATCCCTCAAACGGCGCAAAACTTCTCGGCGATATTGTTATAAGTGCCGAAAGAGCAGTTGAGCAGGCTGATATGTATAACCATTCTCTGCAACGCGAAATCGGGTTTTTAACCGTTCATTCAATGCTCCACCTTCTCGGCTACGACCATGAGGCGGGCGGACTTGAAGAGGTAAGAATGAGAGAAAAAGAAGAAAAGGTTTTAACAAAATTAGGGCTTAAGAGGGACAATTCATATTATAACGGAGAAGACGAATGACAAAAACTGCGTTTATTGCAATAGTCGGATGTCCGAATGTCGGCAAATCCTCACTTTTAAATAAGATGCTCGGAACAAAGATTGCAATTGTTTCATCAAAGCCGCAAACAACAAGAACTAAGATTATGGGCGTTTTAACAAACGGAGATATTCAGCTCGTTTTTACAGACACGCCCGGTTATCATAAGCCCCATAACAAACTTGGTGAAAATATGAACAGGGCAGTCGGCGAATCAATCGGCGGTGTTGACGCCTGCCTTTTTGTAACTGAGGCAAAGGGCGAAATAAAAAAAGGAGAGCTTGAACTTATTGAAAAATTCAAATCGCTCAAGGTCCCCGTTATTCTTGCGATTAATAAAATAGATATGCTTTCAGACAAAACTCAGCTACTCGAGCGAATATCTGTTTTTTCAAGGCTCTATGATTTTGAGGCGGTTGTTCCGGTTTGTGCTGAAACAGGGGAGAATGTTGATGAGATGATTAAGGAAATGGAAAAACTTTCCTTTGAATCCCCTCATTTCTTCCCCGACGACACACTGACCGACCAGCCCGAAAGAGTTCTTGCCGCAGAGATAATCCGCGAAAAAATCCTGCGTCTTATGGATAAGGAAATTCCCCACGGAATTGCTGTTTCAATCGAAAAAATGCGCGAAAGAGATAATGCCGATATTCTTGATATTGAAGCGATTATATATTGCGAAAGAGAAAACCATAAAGGAATGGTTATCGGCAAAAAGGGCGCAATGCTCAAAAGGATTTCAACCTTCGCCCGACAGGACCTTGAAAGCTTTTTTGAAATAAAAGTAAATCTTCAGACATGGGTTAAGGTTAAAGAGGACTGGCGAAACAGGGAAGGTCTTATTCATAATTTCGGGCTGGACTGATAAAAGTTTCGAGCTCCGAGCGCCGAGTTCCGAGTTGACGGGACCTGCGGTCGGCATTATAATTAACAATAATTAACAATAATTTATCACCCTTGAAAACGCAAAATATTAAGGGTGATAAAATGGATAAATTCTGGAATAATTTTCTTCAGACAGGAAAGGTTGAAGACTATATCAAATACGTTAACAACTATTATAACGGTGTTAACGGCAATCAGGTAAATCAGAATGCAGATAACAACGAAGGGTTTGATAATAAAGGAACAGACTATCGGGGAGAGTGACAGGCTTGTCACTCTTCTTACTGCTGATTTCGGACTTGTTCGCGCCTTTGTTCGCAGGGCAAAGAATTTTAAAAATCAAAATGCTTCTTCAACCTCTCTCTTTGTTTACGGGGATTTTACTTTATATAAGGGAAAGGATGCATATGTTATCGACAATGCGTCCCCGATTGAGATTTTCTTTGATTTGAGAAAAGATATTGAAACCCTGACCCTTGCTCAGTATTTTGCCCAGCTTACATATTTTTTAGCTGCCGAAGAAAATCCTGCGCCCGAAACCCTGAGACTTGTTTTAAATGCTCTTCATCTTCTTTGCAAGGGAAACAAGAACCATAAGTTGATTAAGGCGGTTGTTGAAATGCGAATGCTCTGCCTTGGGGGATATATGCCGAATCTCCTCGCTTGCTACCGTTGCAAAACCTACGAAAGCGATATAATGTTTTTTGATGTTGAGGAGGGCTGCATTTACTGCGAAAACTGCTTTCGCAACAATGCAATTGAAGCGCCGCTGAGCGTTATAACAGCCCTCAGGTTTATCTGTTTTTCGGATATAAGCAAAGTGTTTTCCTTCAATCTCAGTGATGGAAATATGAATTTGCTTTCCGATATATGCGAAAAATATCTGCTATCCCGAGTTGATTCAAAAATAACCTCACTTGATTTTTATAAATCGTTATTAACAGGATAGAATTATATGAAAATGAATAAAAACTACGAAGCGCTTGAACTTGATAAAATTCTGAAAATGCTGAGAGATGAAACCTCCTGCGACGATGCAGCAGAGCTTGCGCTTGAAATAGAGCCGACAAATGATTTCATCTCAGTTTGCAATCTTTTAAGTCAGACAGAGGACGCCTGCTCCCTTCTGGCTCGTTTTGGCGCGCCCTCTTTCTCGGGTCTTAGAAATATAAATAATCCTCTTGCAAGAGCAAATGCCGGCGGCGCTCTCGGTCAGGGTGAACTTCTCAGAATAGGCTACACTCTTCGTTCAATAAGAACGCTGTATGAATGGCGCAGCCACTGCAGCGGAGTCAACACCTCGCTTGACTTTCTTTTTGAAAGCATAAGCGTTAATAAATATCTTGAGGATAAGATTTTTTCCTGCATAATAAGCGAAGAGGAGATTGCCGATAAGGCTTCGGAGCTTCTATATGATATAAGGAAAAAGATAAGGGCAAAAAGTGCGTCAGTACGCGAAAAAATGGATTCGATAATCCATAGTCCCCATTATGCAAAATTTCTTCAGGAGCCGATTGTAACCCAGAGAAACGGGCGTTTTGTTGTTCCCGTTAAGAATGAACACAGAAGCGATGTTCCCGGACTTGTTCACGATACATCATCAAGCGGAGCAACGGTTTTCATTGAGCCTGTTTCAGTTGTTGAGGCTAATAACGATATAAAAATGCTTGAGGGCAGGGAAAGGGAAGAAATTGCCAGAATCCTCTATGAACTTTCAAGCGAGGCAGGGAATTTTGCCGATTCAATCAAAGCAAGCTATGATGCGGCAGTTTCTCTCAATCTTATCTTTGCAAAGGCACATCTTGCTGATAAGATGAAAGCCTTGAAACCGATTGTTAATACCGACGGCGAAATCAACCTCAGAAATGCTCGCCATCCGCTGATTGATAAAAACAGGGTTGTTCCGATTGATGTTTCACTGGGTGAGGAGTTTGATACCCTTGTTATAACGGGACCGAACACGGGCGGAAAAACCGTTTCAATAAAAACTATCGGACTTTTAACCCTGATGACAATGTGCGGACTTTTGATTCCGGCGTCAGATAAATCAAAAATATCAATTTTTAATAATATTCTTGTTGATATTGGCGACGAGCAGAGCATTGACCAAAGTCTTTCAACCTTCTCCTCCCATATAACGAATATCATTGATATAATGAATAAAACCGATGAGTCAACTCTCGTTCTCATTGATGAGCTTGGTGCAGGAACAGACCCTGTTGAGGGAGCTGCTCTTGCTGTTTCGATTATTGAAAATCTTCGCTCAAAGGGCGCAAAGATTGCAGCAACAACCCATTATGCTGAGCTGAAAGCATATGCGCTTGACACAAACGGTGTAACAAACGGCTGCTGCGAATTTGATGTTGAAACCTTGAGCCCGACATACAGGCTGCTTATCGGAGTTCCGGGAAGGTCAAACGCTTTTGCTATTTCTCAGAGACTCGGAATGGAGCAGAGCGTTATTGATAATGCAAACAGAATTGTCGGCTCAGATAACAGGGATTTTGAAGGAGTTCTTGAAAGGCTTGAAAAAACGAGGCAGGAGCTTGAGGAAGAAAGAAAAGAGGCTCAAATAGCAAGCGAACGGGCAAAGGCCATTCAGGCAAAGGCTCAGAGTGAAAAGGATAAAATCGACGTTCTGCGCCAAAGAGAACTTGAAAAGGCGAAAAAAGAGGCTGAAAAACTTATCAATCAGGCAAAACAGCAATCTTCGCAATTCCTCCTTGAACTCGAAAAGCTCAAAAGGGAGCAGAATTCTTCAAACGCAACCGAGATTGCAAAGAAAACCCGAAGGGCAATCAAAACCCAAATGGGCGAAATGCAGGATTTAGTAAGTCCTCAGGAGCTTGCAGAAAACTGGGATTATGATTATAAGCTCCCGAGAGAGCCGAAGGCGGGCGACAGCGTTATTATAAAAGGTATAGGCGAAGGCGAGATTATCGAGGTTAAAAACGACAGAGTTTTCGTTAAATCGGGATTGCTTAAAACAAGAGTTAAGCTTTCGGATATAATGATAAAAGAAAAAAAGAAAAAGCCTGTAAAATCTCAGCCCGGAGTATACAGAACCTCATCAAGAGCTGATGCGGATGTTAAAACAGAGCTTGATTTAAGAGGAATGAACACAGAAGAGGCGCTTGCAAGCCTTGGAATATTCATTGACAAATGCGTTCTAAACGGAATGAGCGAGGTCAGAATTATTCACGGAAAAGGTCTCGGCGTTCTGAAAAAAGCAGTTGCGGAGGAACTGAGGCATCATCCGAACATTGCTGAATACCGCCTCGGTCGCTACGGCGAAGGCGAGGACGGAGTAACAATAGCGAAACTAAAATAGCAGACGGAAAGCCGCCTGCTATTTTAATTTTATGTTCAATTGGGGACTGTCCCCAATTGAACACATTAAAGCGCTAAAGTAACAGCGCAAAAAACAAGGCGGTTCTGATGAACCGCTCTGTTTTTATTCTTCTTTATCTTTATCTTTTTTCTTTGAAAAGCTCTTATTGAGCGCATAGGTTGCAAGAATGATTATTCCGATAACAAGGAAGATTCCAACCATTCCGATAACCAGAGCAGGAAGCGTTTGCCTCCAGGAATCCCCTCGGAAAACAAGTTTATCAACAAGAGTAACAAGCTGTAATGCTAAAATCTGTAATGTTGTTAACATAACTCATACCTCCTTATACCAACGGTGCTACAAGAGCGAGGATAAGACCGCCTGCGATAACCGAAGCAATCTGACCCGAAACGTTTACGCTGATTGAATACATAAGCAGGAAGTTCTGGGGGTCCTCCTTGAGTCCGAGCTGATTAACAACTCTTCCGCTCATCGGGAATGCCGAAATACCTGCGGCGCCTATCATAGGATTAATCTTTCTGTCTTTCGGCATAAAGATGTTTATGATTTTTGCAAACATAACGCCGCCGACAGTATCGAAAACAAATGCGATAAGACCGAGACCTAAAATCATAAGTGTTTCAACCTTAACAAACTCTTTCCAATACATTCTTGAAGCAACGGCTATGCCGAGCATAATCGTTATTGAATTTGCAAATGCGTTCTGAGCAGTTTCGCTGAGTCCGTTGAGAACTCCGCATTCTCTGATAAGGTTACCAAACATAAGGAAACCAACGAGTGCAACGGAAGCCGGTGCAACAAGTCCTGCAACAATTGTTACAATAACGGGGAAAATAATTTTAGTGGTTTTTGAAACCTCGCCTGCTTTATAAGGCATTCTGATAAGGCGTTCTTTCTTTGTTGTAACAGCCTTGATAACGGGCGGCTGAATAATCGGAACAAGCGCCATATATGAATATGCGGCAACCATAATTGCGCCGAGATATGCCGAGCCGAGCTTATCGGCAACGAAAATTGAGGTCGGTCCGTCCGCTGCGCCGATAATTGCGATTGATGCGGCATCCTTGATGTCGAAGAAGAAGCCTGCCATAACAAAGGTGAAGAAAATTCCAAACTGAGCCGCAGCGCCAAACAGCATAAGCCACGGATTCTTAAGCAGCGGCCCGAAGTCAATCATTGCCCCGATTCCAATGAAAAGCAACAGCGGAAACAGCTCGTTTGCAATACCTGCATCAAAAAGTACCGTAATAGGTCCTTCCTTTCCGATTGCGCCTGAAAGGGGAAGGTTAACGAGAATTGTTCCGAAGCCCATGGGCAGAAGAAGAGTCGGTTCCATCTCTTTTTTGATTGCAAGAAAAACAAGAAGCGCTCCGACTGCAATCATTAAAAGCATTTTTAATCCGTCGCCCCAGCCGCCGAGCGGAGCAGAGGGATTATAGAATTCACCGAAAGCCGAAAAAAGGCTTTTAACGGTTTCCAAAAAATTCATAATTTTACCTCCAAACATACTAACATATATATAATAAATTATATATACATTAATTGTCAATAAGAAATTGTGATTTGCGCTGTTTGTTCGCGCAAATCATAATTTACCTCTTGACAAGAGGTGGGTGCTTTAGTATAATATACACCGTTGTAAAGATGAAATGCTTTACAGCCAAAAGAAGAAAGGAAGGGATAGTTTGGAAAAGAATCTTGAAATATCAAATCTTCTTGATTTTTATGGCGAGATGCTGACTGAAAAACAGAGAAATTTTCTTGACTATTATTATAATGAAGACCTTTCTCTTTCTGAAATTGCTCAAAACGAGGGCATAACGCGTCAGGGTGTGCGCGATGCGATAAAACGCGCTGAGGCTCAGATGTTTGAAATGGAAAAGAAACTTTCTCTTTGCGAGAGGTTCAACAACCTCAGAAAAGGGCTTGAAGAGATTAAGGAATGTGCAGATAACATTTATGAATATAATCTCAACCACAGCTTATCAAGAGAAATAAACGATAATATTGTTAAAATAAAATCTCTGGCAGATTATTTAGGAGAGTGAAATCTTGGCTTTTGAAGGATTAAGTGAACGCCTTGAAAGTTCATTCAAAAAGCTTCGCGCCAAGGGAAAGCTGACTGAGGCGGATGTTAAAGAAGCAATGCGCGAAGTCAGACTTGCGCTTCTTGAAGCTGATGTTAACTACAAGGTTTCAAAAGAATTCACCAAAAAAGTAACAGAGCGTGCAATCGGCGCAGATGTTATGGAATCTCTGACCCCGGGTCAGATGGTTATAAAAATTGTTAATGAAGAACTGACTGAGCTTATGGGCGGCAACGAAGCAAGGCTTGCCATTGCCAATCATCCGCCCACCATCGTTATGATGTGCGGTCTTCAGGGTAGCGGTAAAACAACCCACAGCGCAAAACTTGCAAACAAGCTCAGAAAAGAAGGACACAGACCCCTTCTTGTTGCCTGCGATGTATACAGACCAGCGGCTATCAAACAGCTTCAGGTAGTTGGAGAGCAGGTTAACACGCCTGTTTTTGAAATGGGAAATGAAAATCCCGTTCACATTGCTGAGGAGGCTGTTAAGCACGCTAAGGACTACGGCTACGACTATGTTATCATAGATACTGCAGGTCGGCTTCATATTGATGAAGAGCTGATGGCAGAGCTTACCAATATAAGAGCAACAGTTCATCCCCACGAGATTCTTCTTGTTATCGACTCAATGACAGGTCAGGATGCAGTTAATGTTGCAAAGAGCTTTAACGAAACCCTCGGAATCGACGGCGTTATCTTAACAAAGCTCGACGGTGACACCCGAGGCGGTGCGGCGCTTTCAGTTCGTGCAGTAACCGGCAAGCCGATTAAATTTGTTGGAACAGGCGAAAAGCTCGATAACCTTGAAACCTTCCATCCGGGAAGAATGGCGTCGAGAATACTCGGAATGGGCGATGTTCTTTCGTTCATCGAAAAAGCAGAGATGGCTCTCGATGAGAAAAAGGCTGCCGAGCTTGAAAAGAAGCTTGCAAAAAACAAATTCGATTTAAACGATTTGCTTGATCAGTTTGACCAGCTTGAAAGAATGGGCTCAATTAAGGATACAATTAAGCTCATTCCCGGAATAGGCAAACAGATTAAGGATGAGGACATTGATGAAAAGGCGTTCGACCGTTTTCGTGCAATCATTTATTCAATGACGAAGCAGGAACGCGAAAAGCCCGAAATCATCAACGCTTCCCGAAAAAGAAGAATTGCAGCAGGCTGCGGAAAATCGGTTGAGGATGTTAATAAGCTCTTATCCCAGTTTAAGCAGATGCAAAAAATGTTTAAGCAGTTCGGCGGAAACAAGGGACCAAAAATCAGCAAGAAGATGCGCCGCTTGATGCAGCAGAATCCCGAAATGGCTCAGAAGATAATGGGCAATTCTCAGCAAAACAATAATCCTTTTGGATTCTAAAAGGTTATTAATTATTTAACATATACTTATTTTGGAGGTAAGAAAAATGGCAGTAAAAATCAGACTTCGCAGAATGGGAGCAAAGAAAGCTCCTTTCTATCGTGTTGTTGTTGCAGACTCAAGATATCCGAGAGACGGTCGTTTCATCGAGGAAATCGGCACTTACAACACAATGACAGAGCCTGCTGAAATCAACATTGATGCAGACAAGGCTAAGAAGTGGATTGCAAACGGTGCTCAGCCTACTGACACTGTTAAGAGCATTTTCAAAAAAGAAGGCATCCTTTAATCCTGAAGCAAAGGAAAAATAGGAGGTGTTTTCTTTGGAGGAATTGTTGATATCCATAACTAAAGGCTTGGTTGATAATCCGGACCAGGTTACAATCGATATTGATGAGCCTAACCAGGAAGGCGTTGTTGTTTATCATCTTCATGTTGCCGAGGGCGATATGGGAAGAGTAATCGGTAAGCAGGGAAGAATTGCAAAGGCTATACGCGTTGTTATGCGTGCCGCTGCTAATCGAAGAGATGCAAAAATATCGGTTGAAATAGACTAATGAAAAACGCCCTCGGATGAGGGCTTTTTTCAAATTACGAATTACGAGTTACGAATTACGAATTTAGGGCGGGACACCCGCACCCGATTATTATATTGATATGAAAGAGTATTTGGAAATAGGGAAAGTTAATAATACCCACGGACTAAAGGGCGAGGTTAAGCTTGAAATGTGGTGCGACGGGATTGATTATATCAAGCAGCTTGAAAAGCTTTATCTTGATGATGAAGGCAGCGGGTCGCTTAGTATTGTTTCGGCGCGTCCGCAAAAGAATATCGCAATAATCAAATTTGCCGAAATAAATTCGATTGAAGAAGCCGAGGAACTTAAAAACAGGATTCTTTTCTGTAACAGAAATGACGCAAAGATTGATGAAGGCTCATATTATCTTGCCGATATAATCGGCTGCAGGGTTATTGATATTGAAACCGGCAGGGAATACGGAAAGATTGCGGATATTATGAACTACGGCTCGAGCGATATTTATGATATTGTCAGCGAAAAAAAGCATTATCTCATCCCTGCAATTGACGATGTTGTTAAGGAAACAGATACGGAAAAACAAATTGTTTTGATTAAAGCTATGAAGGGACTCTTTGATGAGGATTGATATATTAACGCTTTTTTGCGATATGTGTGAAAGTGTTTTGAGTGAAAGCATTATTGGCAGAGCGAGGCAGTCGGGTAAGGTCGAAATCAACTGCATAGATATAAGAGACTATACAAACGATAAACACAGAAGGGTTGATGATAAGCCCTATGGCGGCGGTATGGGAATGGTTATGCAGGCTCAGCCGATTTATGATTGCTTCAATGCTCTTTGCGAAAAAATCGGAACAAAACCCCATCTTATATATATGACTCCGCAGGGCAAAACCCTGACTCAGCAGAGAGTCAAGGAACTTTCAAAACTCGATAATATCGCAATTCTCTGCGGTCATTATGAGGGAATTGATGAAAGAGTTATCGAGGAGCTTAAGCCCGAGGAAATATCAATCGGCGACTATGTTTTAACAGGGGGCGAGCTTCCTGCTTTAATTCTTGCAGATTCAGTTTCGAGGATGCTCGACGGCGTTCTCTCGAACAGCGAGTGTTTTGAAGAGGAAAGCCACTATAACTCTCTTCTTGAATATCCGCAGTATACTCACCCGAGCAGCTGGAACGGAAGAGAGGTTCCCGAGGTGCTTCTTTCAGGGCATCACGAAAATGTTGAAAAATGGCGCCGAGAACAGGCGCTCATACGAACAAAAGAGCGCCGACCCGATATGCTCGATAACGCCGAATTGACAGAAAATGACAAAAAGTTTTTGTCTTCATTAAAAGACTCATAGAATTATGTTAATTTTGCACAAATATGAGCTTTATAATTTGTTAATAATTCATTTCTGTTACGAACTTTTTAAAAGTTAGTTGACGATTCAACTTTTAGTGATATAATATAGCAGGTAGGTTGAAAAGCCACCATATGTATTGGCTAATTATAGCAAAAGAACATTCAATATGAGAGGTACAGGAAAATGTTCGTAAAAGATGTAACAGTAGAAAATCAGGTAGGACTCCACGCAAGACCGGCAACATTTTTCATCCAGAAGGCTAATGAGTTTAAATCATCAATTTGGGTTGAGAAGGAAGAAAGAAGAGTTAACGCAAAATCTCTTTTAGGTGTTCTTTCACTCGGAATTATGGGCGGAACCGATATCAGAATCATCGCTGACGGCTCTGACGAAGAGGAAGCAGTTGACGGACTAGTTGCACTTGTAAAAAGCGGTTTCAACGAGTAATCAAAACTAAAACAAAACAAATGGGGGCAATTTCATCAATTGATGTTATTGCCTTGATTTTTTATATCGAGGTTAGTATGACAAAAATCTGCTTCGTTTGCCATGGAAATATCTGCCGTTCACCTATGGCTGAGTTTATTATGAAAAAGCTTGTTAAAGAAGCGGGCAAGGAAAAAGAGTTTTACATTCAGTCAAGGGCGACGCATACGGATGAAATCTGGAACGGAATAGGAAATCATATTTATCCGCCTGCGCAGAGCGAACTGAAAAAGAATAATATTCCTTTTGATGAAAACAAACGCGCCTGTCTGCTTACAAAAAGCGATGTTGACAGATTTGATTTGTTTATCGGAATGGATAGCGAGAACGTAGGATATATGAGGCGTATACTCGGTGAAAACGCCGAGGGAAAAATAAAAAAGCTTCTTGATTACAGCTCGGGCGGCGATGTTTATGATCCGTGGTATTCCGATAATTTTGAGGTAGCATACAATAATATATATAAAGGGTGCAAAGCACTTTTGAATAAATTATACAAATAGTAATAAAAACCCACTAAAAATTATACAGCTCTGTCATTGGGGACAGTCCCCAATGACAGAAAAGCAGTCAGAATGAAAGGAGGAATTGCATTGACACAGAAAGAACTCAGAAAAAAGGCGATGGCGCTGCCACTCAGTCCCGGCGTTTATATAATGAAAAACAAGGATAAAAAAATTATCTATATCGGCAAGGCAAAGGCGCTCAAGAACCGCGTTTCCTCCTATTTCGGCTCACATTCAAATCATTCGCTCAAGGTTATCAGAATGGTTGAAAATGTTGATGATTTTGATTATATTCTCTGCGATACCGAGTTTGAAGCGCTTGTGCTTGAATGCTCGCTCATCAAGCAGCATATGCCGAAATACAATATCCTCCTGAAAGATGACAAGGGTTACAACTATATAAAGGTAACAAAAGAGGAGTTTCCGAGAATTAAGGAGTGTTATCATATGGATGATGACAATGCCGAATATATCGGGCCCTTTATTTCAAATTTTTCGGTTAAGCGTGCTGTTGAAGAAACTCTGAAAATCTTTAAGCTTCCACGGTGTAACAAGCAATTTCCGAGAGACTACGGCAAGAGCAGACCGTGCCTCAACGGATTTATGGGAATATGCTCAGCACCCTGTAATGCAAGAATTTCAAAGGAAGATTATCTTGCAAGCGTTAGCGACGCTATTGCCTTTCTTAAGGGCGGAAGCGCAAAGTCAATTAAGGATATGACTGCAAAGATGGAGGAATATTCCGAAAATCTTGAATTTGAAAAGGCTGCCAAGCTCAGAGACAGGATAAAGGCAATCAAAAATCTTGATGAAAAACAGAAGGTTGTTTCAATAAACGTTCCCGAAGAGGACGTTTTTGCCCTTGTTAATTCAAATAAAAAAGCCTGCTTTGAGGTTATTCGTTTTAAAAACGGAAAGCTAACCGATAGCGAGCACTGGCTTATCGACAGTGTTGACGATGTTGCTCAGGCAAGGTTTGAGCTGATTGAAAGATACTATTCAATGAGGGGCAATATCCCTTCCCGAATTGCAGTTGACGGCGATATTGAGGATGAGGAGCTGCTCTCTCAGTATCTTGAAAGCCAGAGAGGAAAGAAGCTTACAATTATTCATCCGCAAAAAGGAGAACACCTTGCAATTGTTAATCTCTGCATAAAAAATGCAAACGAGCATCTCGCTCAGCAGCAGGGAAGGCTCGGCAGAGAGGTTGCAGCGCTTGAAGAGCTTAAAAATCTTCTCGGTCTTGCAGCACCGCCCGAATACATTGAAAGCTATGATATTTCACACACCTTCGGTGCGGATAATGTTGCAGGAATGGTTGTTTTCCATAACGGCAGACCAATGAAGAGCGCCTACAAAAGGTTTTCCATCAAGGGGTTTGACGGTCAGAATGACGTTGGTTCGATGAACGAGGTGCTTGAAAGAAGGTTTAAGCACTACTATGAGGATGAAGAGGGAAGCACCTTTAAAATTCATCCGGATTTAATCCTTCTCGACGGCGGTCAGCCCCAGGTTAACGCCGTTCTTCCCGTCATAGAAAAAATGAAGCTCGATATTCCCGTTTTCGGAATGGTTAAGGATAGCAAGCACAGAACCCGCGCTATTGCCTTCGGCGGCGGAGAGATTGAGATTAATTCACACAGAAGCGCATTTACCCTTGTTTCAAGCATTCAGGAAGAGGTTCACCGCTTTGCGATAACATATCACCACAACAAGCACAAAAAAACCTCCTTTTCCTCAGGACTGCTTAAAATCGAGGGAATCGGAGAGAAAAAGGCAAAGGCTCTTTTAAAGGAATTTAAAACTATTTCGGCAATAAAAGAGGCAAGCGTTAAAGAACTTTGCAAGGTTAATTCTATATCAAAAAAGAATGCACAAGATATAGTGGACTATTATAATAACTATTAAATATGTTGCCCTTGACTAAAGAGCAATTGCTTTGTATAATATTATAGTAAAAATAGCTGAAGAACCATCTGTTTTTCAGTGACTAAGGACAAGCTGCTATGAGAGTTATAACCGGAACTGCAAGGGGCAGAAACCTCTTGACCCTCGAGGGTGAAGAGATAACAAGGCCCACTTCACAAAGCACAAAAGAATCGCTTTTCAGTTCAATTCAGTTTGAACTTGAAGGAAAAAGAGTGCTTGATTTATTTGCTGGTTGCGGTCAGCTCGGTATAGAGGCGCTGTCGCGCGGAGCCGTTTTCTGCACCTTTGTTGAAAACAGCCGTCAGGCATATAAGATTGTTGAACATAATATAAAAACCTGCAAAATGGAGGATGTTTCAAGCCTTGTTCTTTCAGATGCAGTTTCATTTCTCAAAAGAAAGGGAACCTTTGATATTGCATTTCTTGACCCTCCATACAATAAGGGTTTAATTAATGAATGTCTTTCGTTTCTTGTTTCCCATATGAGCGAAGATGGCGTTATCATCTGCGAAACATCAAAAGGGGAGGAGCTTCCCGATAGTGCAGGCGATTTTATTAAAACAAAAGAAAAGAAATACGGCAAAACAAAGTTAACTTATTACCGAAAGGACTAACCAAAGCAATATGAAAAAAGCAATTTGCCCCGGCAGCTTTGATCCGGTAACATTGGGGCATGTTGATATTATCGAGCGTGCAGCCGATATATTCGATGAAGTTGTTGTTCTGGTAATGAGCAACAGAACTAAAAAAACATCTCTTTTCACAATCGAAGAAAGAATCAAGCTTCTTGAAAGCTGCTTAAACAAGCCGAATGTGAAGATAGATACATACAACGGACTTCTTGTTGATTATGCAAAACGCGAAGGAGCCGTTGCAATTGTTAAGGGTCTGAGGGCGGTCAGTGATTATGACTATGAATTCCAGCAGGCGCTGACAAATAAATCTCTTTATCCTGAATGTGAAACGGTTTTTCTCTGCGCAAGAGGGGATAATATGTTCCTTTCAAGCAGTATGGTTAAAGAGGTTTGCTCACTTGGCGGCGACATTAGTTCGTTTGTTCCGGAAAGTATATCAGAAGTTATTTATAAAAGATGCAAAGGAGATAATTAAAATGACAAACACAGATATTTTACTTGAAGATCTTGAG
>JAFUZY010000136.1 GCA_017476375.1 Eubacterium sp. | reverse complement strand
CCGTATTCTGTTTACGAAGACCGTGAGGGCCATCAGTTACCATAATCTTGGGAAGGCCAAGCTCGGGCGCTTCTTCAAGATGCCAGTAATCAAAGCCGGATACAAACGACGCCTTCTGCTCAAGGCTCATTTTCTCAATAATTTCAGGATGTTTCACAGATTTTTACTCCTTTCTCCATTAGAAAATATACTAACAAAAAATATTATACAATAAAAATATCCGTTTGTCACTATTTTTTATTAAATATCTCTAAATATATTGTCCGAGGTGCTTGCACCGAGTAACCGAAATTCTCAATTCTCCATTCTCCATTCTCAATTTTCAATTCTCAAAGGTTATACTAATCTCCGCCATCGGTATTTCAAGGGAATGGAAGCTGTTATCCTTATTCTGCGTTAATATGTATTTTCCGAGCGTGCAATTTCCCTTATAGCAGAATTTATCGTCTATCAGATTAACCTCAGCACTTTCAAGGGAGGAGAAAACCTGATAAAGAATCAGTGCAGGGTTGGTTTTATCAATTTCATCAACCTTAAAGCTCTTGCTGAAATTCTTTCTTTTAAAGATTAATTCTTTTCCGTTGCAGATAATTATCAACCCCTTTGCCTTGGTTGATGTTGGAGTAAACTTAATTTCATTTCCCTTCTTTTCAATCTCACAGGAAAATGAAAAATCCCCTGTTTTATAAATTGCGGATAACTTCAAATCCTCGTTTATAACAGGGGTTAATCTTTCGGCAGAGCATCCCGAGATGAGAAGCAGCGCCAGAAATAACGGTATTATTTTTTTCATAAAATCAGTCCAGACTTATTGTTCGAGCAAGGCGAGTGACCGTAAACTCGGCACTCGGAACTCGCAACTCAAATAATTATTCAAAAATGGACATTAAAGCACCGAGCTGTTCAATCATATCGCAAACAAGTATTCCTCGCTGACTGAGTTTCTCAGCGGCGTAATCGCCGCACAGCCCGTGGATATAAACAGCGCATTTTGCAGCGTCGAGTGCGCTCATATTCTGAGCAACGAACGCTCCAATCATTCCGCTGAGCATATCCCCCGTTCCGCCCATTGCCATGGAGGGATTCCCGGTTAGGTTCACAAACACCTTTTCTCCATCAGTCACGACCGTGTTTGCACCTTTTAATACAAGGATTATGCCATTCTCCTTTGCAAATTCTTTCGCAGTTTTAATTCTGTTTTCCTGTATCTCGGCAGTTGATTTTGATATCAGCCTTGCCATCTCAAGCGGATGGGGCGTCAGAACAATCGGCGCTTTAACCTCCTTAAGAATAGATATGCGCCGATTTATGCAGTTTATTCCATCTGCATCAAGAATAACGGGGACCTCGCTGTTTTTTAAAACAAATTCACAGATTTCCTTTGTATCCTCATTAACACCGATTCCGCAACCAAGAACAATGCTGTTTGCCCAGCTCATCTGAGTGTTAACATCTTTTACAGCAGTTTTTGAAAAGGTTTTTTCCTTGTTCTCTTCAACAGGCTCAAACAGGGGCTGAATAAGATGAGCAGCCGCAAGCGGATATGCCGATTTCGGCAGCATAAGTTTAACAAGACCTGCTCCCGAACGCAGCGCAGCTTTTGTTGCAATAACTCCTGCTCCGAACATTTTATAGCTTGAACAGATATTGAGCTGATGACCGAATGAGCCCTTGTTTGAATTCATATCCCTTTTAATAAAACACTTTTTTATATCCGGCTCTTCAATTGTTTCAGGATAGCCCTTATCGTAGCAGTCCTCGGGAATACCTATATCAACAACCGAAAGCTCACCGCAGAGCGCATTTGCAGGCGGCTGAATATGAGCATATTTAAGAGTTGAAATCGCAATAGTGAAATCAGCATTTATTGCATTTTCACATACCTCTCCCGTTGTTGCATTCGTTCCGCTCGGCGTATCAATGCTGATAACGGTTGCGCCGCTTTCATTGATAGTTTTGAAAACCTCGTCAAACGGTTTTCTTGCCTCTCCGTGAAATCCGATACCGAAAATACAGTCAATTATAAAGCGCCTTTTTGTAAAGTTATTGTGATTTACAATGTTTGAATTTTTGCGGTATTCAGCCATTCTTTGTTTGTATTCAGTAAAGTTTTCAATCTTTACGCGACTTTTCTTCGCCTGTTCAAAATATGCAAGGGGCTCAGCAATTGAAGGCGCCTTATCACAAAGAATTATACTTGCGTCTGCGCCGAAATTCCAAAGCAGTCTTGCAATAACAAATCCGTCGCCTGCGTTTTTTCCGTTTCCGCAGAATACTGATATTTCCGCATTTTTAAGTTCTTCACCGTATTTATCAACTATTTTCTCAAAACAGGCAGTTCCTGCTCTGAGCATAAGCTCTGCCTCGGTTGAATAACGCTCAAAGCACCTCTTTTCAACCAATCTTATTTCATCAGCACTTAATATCTTCATAACACATCAACTATAATCGGGTGCGGCGTAGCCCACCCTTAATGCTTAATTCTTAATTCTTCATTCTTAATTTTCAATTCTATTTCCACGGGTATTTCTCCTGCAGCTTAACAAACTCGCTGTAATCCTTTGCAAAATGGAATTCCTTGTTTAAATCCGAGAAGAAATAGAGATAATCCGTCTCAGGATGATTAACAACCGCATTGATTATTTCCTCGCCCGGATTCGTAATCGGACCCGAGGGAAGACCTTTGCAGCGATATGTATAATATGAATCGTAAACCTCCTGAGAAAAGCCCTGTTTATCTCTTAAATCCCTTGCATAGAAATATGTTACATCGCTCTGGAGCTTTGCGCCCTTTTCAAGTCTGTTGATGAAAACGGAGGCGATATTTCCGGCTGATTCGGGTCCGAAAGCCTCTTCCTGAACAACGCTTGAAAGGTTAATCAGTTCAAAGAGGGTTATGTCGTTTTTCTTGCAGAAATCAAGCCATTTATCCGAAATTCGCTTATCAAATGCGCCGAGCATTGAATCAGCAATTCCTTTAGCGTCGCTGTTCATTGCAAAATCATATGTTGCAGGGAAAAGGAAGCCCTCAAGCTGATATGCAATAAGCTTGTTATCAGGAATATCTTCAAGCCATTCATAATCAAAACCCTCCTTGGATTTGCAGACCTCAAGAAAGTCCTTTGCCTTGCATATTTCGTTTTTCTCAAGGGTTTCAGCAATCTGCATGGCGTTATATCCTTCGGGAATTGCAACCTTAACAGTTTTATGCGAAATATCCGGATTTTGGAGTTTCTTTGCAATCTCTTCATAGCTCATCGATGAATTGAGATAGTATTCTCCGTTTATATATGTGAAATCGGGATAATGCTTGCTCATCCACGATGTCCAGACTGTGTCAAAAACAACAACCTTGTTGTCGTAGAGCTTCTTTCCGATTTCATATTCAAAATCATTTTTTGTGATAATCAGGGTGTATTCGGTATCCTCCTGATTTTTTCCGTTAACATCGTTGCTGATAAGCCGATAGCCATAATACCCAAAGGCTGAAATAACGCCTATCAGAATTATAACAAGTATCGCAATAATAACACCGCTCTTTTTCTTTTTCATAGCTTTAGCCTTTCTGAATGATTTATTTTATTTTAACACATTATTCCCAAAAATCAATATTTGACTTAACCCTTGATTTTTATTATACTTACTATATAAATGGGTGTGGGCACAGCCCGCCATCAATTCGCAAATTGTAACTTGCAACCCGTAATTAATAAAGAAGGGAGTGAAAATATGCCATATTATAATATCGCAGGGCTCAGAGTAAAAATCGAAAACTGCTCGGGAAGAACCGAAAAGCAGGCTGTTCCGTATCTTTCGGATAATCAGAGCGACGAAACAAAACCCGATATAACAGTTTCGGTAAGCGAAGAAAAGCTTCAGAGGTATATGAGCGAGCATCCCGAGCTCGGTTACGACGACTGGATGTATATGCTGACCGGCTCTGATTTTTATTATAAACTTCTTAATTTCAACGGCATACTGCTTCATTCCTCATGCATTGTTGTTGACGGCGTTGCCTATGCCTTTTCGGCAGACAGCGGAACCGGAAAATCAACTCATACAAACCTTTGGCTAAAGCATTTCGGCGAAAGAGCGCATATGCTCAACGACGACAAACCTGCTATCCGCAAAATAGACGGAAAGATTTACGCCTGCGGAACGCCATGGAGCGGAAAATACGATTACTCAACTCCTGAAAATGTTCCGCTCGGCGGTATTTGTTTTATCGAGAGAAGTGAAACAAACCGGATTAAAAAGGCTGATACAAGCAAGGCGGTTTTCAATATCTTTTCGCAAACCGTAAGAAAGCTTGGCGAAAAAGGAATGAACCTGCTTTTTGATGTTATAGAAGATATTTTTTCATCGGTTGATTTATACGAGCTTGGATGCAATATCTCGGATGAAGCGGTTGAGGTTTCTTCGGGCGCAATGCTGAAGACCCTTGAGGAGCTCAAAAAATGAGAAAAAAGCTTATGATAATTCTTTCATTAATCCTTTTAATCTCTCTTGCAGCAGGCTGTTCATCGGGAAATACAGAGGATATAACGTCAACATCAGCTTCAGCAACCGAGACAGTTTCTGAAGCTTCAACAACAACAGCAACTACTACCACATCAACAACTAAAGCCACAACAACAACTAAAGCCATAACAACGGCTAAGACTGAAAATTCAACAACGTCAACAACAAAAAAAGCTGTTTCAGCATCAAAGGCAAAAGCCACCAAAGATAAAAAAACGCACACTCAAATCAATAGCTTCTGCTATATAACCGTTGAATGTAGCTCAATTCTTGATAATATGAATAACCTAAAAGAGGGACACGAAAGCTTCGTTCCCAAAAGCGGTGAGATAATCAGCAAAACCAAATGCACCTTTAAAGAGAATGATAGCGCATATGATATTCTTGAAAAAATATGCGAAAGAAAAAACATTAAGCTTTCCGCAAGGGATACTGTTTACGGAATATATGTTGTTGGCATTAATAATCTCGATGAGTTTGACTGCGGAACGGCAAGCGGCTGGGTTTATACTGTAAACGGCAAATCTCCGAGCTACACCTGCGGAAAATACAAGGTTTCCGTCGGCGACGAAATAGTTTTCAAATATGTTTACTAAGGAGTCATTATGTATATTAACGTTAACGGAATAAAGCTTCACTATGAGGTTTACGGAAACGGTGAACCGCTTATAATGCTTCATTGCAACTCAATGAGCAGCAAAATATTTAATAAAGCGATAACAGTTTTAAAGAATAAATATAAAATCTATGCAATTGATTCGCGTTCCCACGGAAAAAGCGAGAAGGTTAAAATCCTTCACTACGAGGATATGGCTGAGGATGTTTTTCAATTCATAACAAAGCTGGGAATTGAAAAGCCGATTGTCTACGGTTTTTCCGATGGCGCAATTATCGGGATAATCCTCGCGGCAGAGCATCAAGAGCTTGTTAAAGCTCTTATCCTCAGCGGCGCAAGCCTTTCTCCAGAAAGTACTAAGGATAATGCGATGAAATTCTTTAAGCTTTGGAGCCATATTGACAGAAGCGATAAAATGAAGATTATGATGCGCGAGCCGAATATAACGGACGAAATGCTCAAAAAAATTGAAATCCCCTGCTTCGTAACCGCAGGCTCAAGGGATTTGATTAAAGAGGAGCATACCCGTCACCTCGCTGAAACTCTTCCGAATGCAAAGCTGAAAATCTTTCAGGGCGAAAGCCATTCAAGCTACATCAACCGCAGTACAAAAATCGCCAGATACATCCTCGAAAACCTGAATTAAAAGGAGTGCGCCGCACTCCTTTTTTTATTTTGGGACAGGGGTCAGACCCCTGTCCCAGCCTGTTATAGTCTCATTTTTTACAGTTTCATCCAACAATTTCAGCTTCGTTCAACAAAACCTCTTGACAGTCCTGTTAATCTGCTTATTTGCCTTATTGATAGTCCTTTACCCTTCAATAAATGTGCGTATGCAAATTGCATATCTCTTGGCATTTTCTGAAAATCATAGATGTTTTTACACTTAGTACATTCTTCGACGATTCTCATTGCTTCATCATCATTTAAATGTATAGTTTCCGTTTCGGGAATGTCAAGATGATAATCCGTGTTCGCTTCGCCGTGATACCTCTTAAATTCATCAATACTCATAAGTGAAAGAGTAAACTCAGTATCAACTAACGGTGCTGTATGTAAGTAAGCATTATAACTGCTGAATTGATAATCTTCACATTTTTTAACAATTCCTGCCTTAACAGGGTTTTGATGAATGTATCTGAGAACAGAAACAAAGTATTGGTCATCATTAACCGGAATACTTTTATATCTACCCTGAAAGATATTTCCGCTGCGTTTATATTTAATGTTATACCAATAAACAAATCTGTTTCCTATTCTTTTAAGTGCAATATCAAGAGGTTCAACCTCTGTTTGAATTAAAAGATGAACATGGTTATTCATAATGCAGTAAGCGTGTATCTTAAATCCGCTAATCCCCTTGCAGATTCCCAAAATACTTATAAATTTCTGATAATCATCAGTGTCGTGAAAAACTTGTTGCTTATTTATTCCGCTCAGCATTATATGATAAATGCCTGTTTCGCTCATAAGTCTCTTTTGTCTTGCCATATTCTCACCTCATAAACAATGTACCATTAATCGCACTGAATGTCAAGGCTTTGGGACAGGGGTCAGACCCCTGTCCCAGGCAGTTATAGTATTATTTTTCAGCTTTTTATTCAGCAGTTTTGGGACAGGGGTCAGCCCCCTGTCCCATAAAGCCCTCTACCAGAACTCTTGTCACGGAATGGATTTTAAAAAATGTTGGCAAGCGTGATTCTTTCATTTTCATAATAAACAACCACCTTGTTCCTTGTTTCTTCTATTTCACTCCTCATATTATGCGCCCGTTCAAGCGACCTTATTGCACCTCCGAGTTCATCAAGACCTCCGTGCTCCGAAAACATAAACAGAAAATCATTTTTTCTTTTCCAGTAATCCTGAAGCTCTTTTATCTTTTCATCCCTGGCCCTATCATTCTTTGTTTCCTCGGCAGCTTGAGCCTCGACCAAAATTGACGCCATTTCCTCACAGGTATTTTTAACATACCCCTGCTCATAAACACATAGCAAAACGCTAAGGATTATAAATCCAAATGCAAACCAAACTCGTTTCATTATTATTTATCCTTTCTTATAAGATAGGTTTTTCCGTTTTCGTCTATTGTCAGCAGCATAATATCCCCTGCCTTTACGTCAATACCCTTCAAAATCAAGTCAATTTCACTGAGTTTAATTTTCTCTTTTCCAAAGTACTCCGATATGGGTTTTGAATCAATAATAATCGGAACGGGTGCACTGCTTTTTTCGCCCTTAATATTCATATCGCCAAGCGTTACCTCACAGTATTCAGCCTTTTTCTGAACGCTGAGCGAGCCATTGGTTTCAACAACCGCGTTTTCAACCTCGGAAATATCAAAAACATCCTTCTGCCTCAGGGCGTCAATAAGGTCATCCATCGTAAAACGAAGTCTGCTGAGTGCTTTTTGCTGAAGCACTCCATTTTTTATAATAAAAACAGGCTTACCCTGAAGAGCATTACGAAAACCGAGAGATTTCATCGACAGGGCGGATTCAAGCACCTCAAGAGAAACAAATATCATAATAGGAACAAGTGAATACGCAAGCGGAATTGAGCTTTCCTGAATAGGAATTGTTGCAACGGCACTTATAAGAATTGTTATAACAAATTCATGCGGCTTGAGCTCGCCTATCTGCCTTTTACCCATAATCCTTACTGCCACAACAACAAAAAGATAAATAATAACGCTACGAAAACAATAATTGTCATAAAACCACCTCAACTAACAACTAACAACTGACAACCAATCATATTTTGTCAGGAGATTTGTATATTATTCAAAAACATCAAAATAATAATATCGGTGATTGAATGAAATATTTAACAGACAATTACGAGATAAACCGCGATATTCTCAAAAGTGATTTTAAGGATTGCTCGGATTTTCTGCTTCGTGAGGTTATCATATCCGGCAGGAGAGCATTCTTCTGCTCCTTCGACGGACTTGCCGATTCGCTTATATTATCCCAGATGATAACAAATCCCGTTCTCAGTTCGGAAATAAATGCCGAAACACCCCAGGAGCATTTTGAAATTATTAAAAGAAGCGTGCTTGCAAGCATGGAAATGAATGATGTTGAAACCTTCGAGGACTGTCGCTTTTTTCTGATGAGCGGTTTTGCTCTTTTTTATATTGACGGCTGTCGCGGTGCACTTGCGCTCGGCTGCCAGGGTTGGAACAAGCGTTCATCCGAGGAGCCTACAAACGAAGCAATGGTTAAGGGTGCAAAGGAATGCTTTGTTGAAGCGCTAAACGATAACAAAGCTCTTCTAAGAAAACGCCTTAAGACCTCCCATTTAAAGTTAAAACAGCTTAGACTCGGCGCCTGTGCATCAACCTGCATTGTTCTTGCCTATATCGACAACAGAGTAAATATTGACTCTCTTAAAGAGGTTGAAGATAAACTGAAAAACACAAATCTCGACACAGTTTCGGACTACGGCAGCCTTGAACCCTTTATATCGGGCAATGTTAAATCCTTCTTTTCAACCGTTGGGAACACCGAGCGACCCGATGTTCTTGCCTCCAAGCTTCTTGAAGGAAGAATCGGAATTATAGTTGACGGAACTCCCTTTGTTATGTTTACGCCGTATCTGTTTTCAGATAATTTTTCTTCCCTTGACGACTATGATAATCCGCCCTTTTATGCTTCCTTTACGAGATTGCTTAAGTACCTCGCCTTTTTTGTTTCGGTTTTTCTTCCTGCAACATACGTTGCAATCGGCTCTTTTCATCAGGAAATGATACCAACGACGCTGCTCTATGTTATCGCGTCAAGCGAAGCAACAACGCCCTTTCCTCTTGTTCTTGAAGCAGTTATAATCCACATTCTCTACGAGATAATGAGAGAAGCGGGGCTGAGACTCCCTCAGCAAATAGGGCACGCAGTTTCAATAATCGGTGCAATCGTTATCGGCGAAGCAATGGTTTCGGCAGGAATAATCGGCGAACCGATGCTCGTTGTTGTTGCGCTGACTGCGATTGCCTCCTACGTGGTTTATCCGCTATATGAAAGCGTTGCCGTGTTGAGAATACTTTTTATTCTTCTCGCAGGTGTCAGCGGTATGTATGGACTTATTATCGGAACAGGCGCACTTGCAGTTAATATATGCGCGCTGAACAATCTTTCCGTCCCGTATACAGCGCCGGTTTCGCCGCTAACTCCCTCATCAATAGGCGATACCGTATTCAGGCAGAGCTGGAAGAAATTAGCTAAAAGAAAATTCAGAATATATGACTTGGAGGGTTCATCAAATGACAGAAAATAAACTCTCGGCAAAACAGGGCTTTATTTCTCCTTATCAGCTTTTCTTCATTTTTCTTGTATCGCGCGCAGTTGTTGCGCTAACCTTTTATCAATCCGTTTTGGAAGGAGGAGTTACTCCCGATTCGCTGATAAGCGCTCTTCTCGCTCTGTTTATCAACCTTCTTATCTGCTTTCCCGTGTTGCTCTGCGTAAAATACGAAAAAAATCCTCTCGAATCAACCTTCGGGAGAATTATTTATCTTGCTTATTTTATTTTCTTTATCGGGGTTAATATCAGCCGTTTTGCTTTTTTTGCCTGTGATAAAACAACCCACGGCGACAACACCCTGCTTTTCATTGTTCTTATGAGTGTTGCCGCCTGCTATGCGGCATATCTCGGAATAGAAGCCTTCGGGCGTTTTTCGGTTATCTGCGCAATTATTTCAATTATCGTTTTAATTGTAATGGTTTTGCTCAATATCAAAAATTTTCATCTGACTAATTTTATGCCCTTTTATGAAAACGAAGGTAAAGGAATCATTAAAAACGCTGTCATTTTTTCCTCAAACTCAGTTGAGCCGGCGCTCTTTCTTGTGTTATCAGGTCGGTGCAGAAGAAAAGAAGCTAACGCCCTGTTTTGGGGCATTTCAGCCTCATATCTGGCAATTGTTATTATGCTTTTATTCTGCATCGGTGTTCTCGGAAAGGCAGCCTCGCTCTACGCCTTCCCCGTTTACACCCTTTTTCAGATGACGGCTTTCAAAAGCTTTTCAAGGCTTGACATATTCTATACCGCATTTGGCTTTTTTGCCCTTTTTGCAAAATGCGCCTTTATGCTATTCTGCGCAGCTGAAAGTGTTAAACGATTTTCAGATAAAGTGAAATATCCCGCCCTTTTTTTGATTTCAGTTGTTGTTTCGCTGATTATCTATCGCCGTTTCAGCAGCGAGATTATTAATGGGGCAAGGTGGTTTTATCCTGCAATAGCTCTTGCATTTCTAATTGTT